>JANSYC010000073.1 GCA_024742605.1 Alphaproteobacteria bacterium
CCGCCTTGTTGAGCGCGCCGAACAGCTCGGTGATCATCCAGTTGGCGGCGATCTTGGCGTCGCGGCCTTCCTTGGCGATCAGCGTCTCGTACCAGGCCGCCGTCTCCTGCTCCTCGATCAGCACACCGGCGTCATAGGCGCTGAGGCCGAAATCGGACATGAAGCGCGCTTTCTTGGCGTCCGGCAGCTCCGGCAGGGCCGCATCCAGTTCCGTCACCCGAACGGGGTCCAGCACCAGCGGCAGCAGATCCGGATCCGGGAAATAGCGGTAGTCGTGGGCGTCCTCCTTGGTCCGCATCGAGCGGGTCTCGCCCTTGGAGGCGTCGTAGAGCCGGGTCTCCTGAACGATGGCGCCGCCCTCCTCCAGGATCTCGACCTGGCGCCGCGCCTCGTATTCGATCGCCTGCTGAACGAAGCGGATCGAGTTCACGTTCTTGATCTCGCAGCGGGTCCCGAGCTCGTCGCCCGGCTTGCGAACCGAGACGTTCACGTCGCAGCGGAGCGAGCCTTCCTGCATGTTGCCGTCACAGGTGCCGACATAGCGCAGGATCGACCGCAGCTTCTTGATATAGGCCCCGACCTCTTCCGGAGAGCGCATGTCGGGATTGGAGACGATCTCCATCAGCGCCACGCCGGAGCGGTTGAGGTCGATGTAGGATTTCTGCGGATGCTGGTCGTGCAGCGACTTGCCCGCATCCTGTTCCAGATGCAGCCGCTCGATCCCGACGGTCTTGGTGGAGCCGTCCTTGAAGTCGAGCTTGATCTCGCCCTCGCCGATGATCGGGTGCTTGAACTGGCTGATCTGATAGCCCTGGGGCAGATCGGCGTAGAAATAGTTCTTGCGGTCGAACACGCTGACCTCGTTGACCTGCGCCTTCAGCGCGAGACCGGTCCGCACCGCCTGCTCGACGCATTCCCGGTTGATCACCGGCAGCATGCCGGGCATCGCCGCGTCCACCAGAGAGACCTGGGTGTTCGCCTCAGAGCCGAAGGTTGTGGCCGAGCCGGAGAACAGTTTCGACTTGGAGATCACCTGGGCGTGGACCTCGAGACCGATCACCACCTCCCACTCGCCGGTCTCGCCGGCAATCCGATATGCGTCCGCCATGATCCTATACCCCATCCAGCAAGGCCGGCTTCTCGGAGAACGCGGCGGCCTCTTCCAGTGCGCGGGCGACGCGGAACACGGTCGCCTCGTCGAACATCCTGCCCAGCACCTGCAGGCCCAGCGGCAACCCGCGTGCCGAGAGCCCGGCCGGCACCGAGATCCCCGGTAGACCCGCCAGGCTGGCCGGCACCGTGAACACGTCGTTCAGGTACATCTTGACCGGATCGTCCTCGTTGGCACCGACCGCAAAAGCGTCGGAGGGGGCGGTCGGGGTCAGAATCGCGTCGACCTGCTCATAGGCCCGATCGAAATCCCGGCGGATCAGGGCACGGACCTGCTGGGCCTTGCGGTAATAGGCGTCGTAATAGCCGGCGGACAGCACATAGGTCCCGATCATCACCCGGCGCTGCACCTCCTCGCCGAAGCCTTCGGCGCGGGTGTTGGCGTACATCTCAGCCAGACTGTCCCCGTCGACCCGCAGGCCGTAGCGGACGCCGTCATAGCGGGCCAGATTGGAGGACGCCTCGGCCGGCGCGATGATGTAATAGGTCGGAAGCGCGTATTTGGTATGCGGCAGGGAGATCTCGACCACCTCGGCCCCGGCCTCTTTCAGCCAGGCGACGCCCTTCTCCCAGATCGCCTCGATCTCCTCCGGCATGCCGCCGACCCGATACTCCTTCGGCACGCCGATCTTAAGGCCCTTCACACCGGCGGCCAGCGCCGCCTCGAGATCCTGCAGCGGTTCGTTGGCCGAGGTGCTGTCCTTCGGATCGTGCCCGGCCATCGAGGACAGCATCAGCGCCGCGTCCTCGACGTTCCGGGTCATCGGACCCGCCTGATCCAGCGACGAGGCGAAGGCCACGATGCCCCAGCGCGAGCACCGCCCGTAGGTGGGTTTCATGCCGACGATCCCTGTGAAGCTGGCCGGCTGGCGGATCGAGCCGCCGGTATCGGTGCCGGTAGCCGCCAAAGCACTCCAGGCGGAGACCGCCGCCGCCGAGCCGCCGGAGGAGCCGCCGGGCACCAATTGGGTCTCGGAATTCTGCGACCCGCGCCAGGGGCTGACCGCCGGGCCGTAATAGGAGCTGCCGTTCGACGAGCCCATGGCGAACTCGTCCATGTTGGTCTTGCCCAACATCACCGCCCCGTCGCCCCACAGCTTCGCCGAGACCGTCGACTCGTAGGTCGGCGTGAACCCGCCCAGGATATGGCTGCCGGCGGTGGTCTGGACGCCCTCGGTGCAGAACAGGTCCTTCATGCCGATCGGCAGGCCTTCCATCGGCCCGCCGGACCCTCTCGCGAGCTTGGCGTCCGAAGCCTCCGCCATCGCCAGCGCCTTCTCCGGTGTGGCTGTGATATAGGCGTTCAGCGCCGTCGTGGCCTCCATCCGACCCAGATAGGCGCTGGTCAGCTCGACGCTGGAGATCTCTTTGGCGCGCAGCTTGTCGCGTGCGGCCTTGAGCGTGAGATGCAGCAGATCCGACATCACTCGACCACCTTCGGGACCGCGAAGAACCCGGCGAACCCGTCCGGCGCGTTCGCCGTCACCTTGTCCTGGATGCCGCCGTCGGTGACCGCGTCCTCGCGCAACGGCAGGCTGTGGCCGGTGACGCTGGACAGCGGTTCGACGCCGTCGGTGTCGACCTCGCTCAATTGCTCGACGAAGCCGAGAATCGTGTTGAGGTCCTTGAGCATCGGGTCCACCCGGTCTTCGGGCAGCTTGATGCGGGCGAGGTTCGCGATGGACGCGACGGTGGCCTTGTCGAGCGACATGAGGTAGGTCTTTGTCCGGTTCAATTGAAAGTGTCGAAAACGGCGGATTTCCGCCGTTCGAAGGCGCGGAAACTAGCACCCGTCATGCCCGTCTGCAAGCTCGCCGACCTGCCAGGCCTACTTATTCCCGGATCTCGCCTGATCGGGCTCGATTTCGGGACCAAAACCATCGGCGTCGCGGTCTCCGATGCGGCCCTGCGCGTGGCGGCGCCCGTCACCATCATCCGCCGACGCAAGTTCTCCCTCGACATGGCGGAGCTGGCCGAAATCGCGGAGGGCCGCAATGCCGGCGGTTTCGTGGTGGGATTGCCGCTGAACATGGACGGGACCGAAGGCCCGCGCGTGCAGTCGACCCGAGATCTGGTGGCCGAAATGCTGATCCGCATGCCCCTGCCGACGGCCTATCAGGACGAGCGGATGTCCAGTCAGGCGGTCGAGCGCGCGATGATCCGGGAAGCCGATCTCAGCCGCGCCAAGCGCAAGAAGGCCATCGATTCGGCGGCGGCGGCCTATATCCTTCAGGCGGCGCTGGATACGTTCTAGCCGGGCCTGGGGCCTCGCGCCCTTGCCAGCACGCATGCCCGTGACAGACTCATTCCCTAGGGTTGGTGGGCGAGTCGGTGGATCCCATAAGGAGTCGGGCATGGCATTTTGCAGACTGCGGCGGCTTACGGCTCTGGCACTGCTGGCGGTCGTTCTATTCGCCGGGCCGGCCTCGGCGCAGGAGAGGGTTCCCGGCGTGGCGGTCACTGAGACCATTTCCCCGGATCCGCTCCCGGCCTGGCAGCGGGCGCTCTACAAGGCGGTCACCTATCAGGCGATGGGGAACATCGCCGATTTTCTGTTCTATCGGGCGCTGATCGGCGGCTCGCCGGCGATGACCGGAAGTTTCGTGGTGGTCAACGCGGTGACCGGCTTCTCGCTCTATTACGGGTACGAATACGCCTGGAACAGCGCCGTGCCGCCGTCGGAGGACAGGAAGGCCCGGTCCCTGACGGAGAAGACCGTGCTTTACCGGGCCCTGAACACCAGCAAGAACTTCGCGCTCAGCTACGCCTACAGCGGAAGTGCCGCCCTGGCCTCGGCCTTCGTCGCGAGCACCTTCATCAGCGACACCGCGATATTCCTGACCAATGAATATCTCTGGGGCGCCTTGCGGCCGCGGGACCCGTCCTAGAGACCCGCACGGCCCCATCAATCGGTATCACCGGCCCCGGTGATCTGCGAGACTGTGGCCGGACTAGCGCGTGTCACCAGCGGGAGGCCGGAAAGATGCCTCAGAGCGCCCGATTGCGATTCGGTCACGGCTTGATCGCCGTGGTGCTGTGTCTTGGCCTCATGGTTGTATCGCCCGCCCGTGCCGAGACCCTGACGCCGGACCCGGGTTCGGCGACGACCGATCTGCCGGTCTGGCAGCGGACGCTCTACAAGACCCTGACCTATCAGGCGGTCGCCAATCTCAGCGATGTCGCACTCTACAATCTGCTGATCGGAGGATCGGCGGCGACGGTGGGGAGCTTCTTCGCCGCCAACGCGCTGTCCGCCGCCGCGCTCTATTACGGATTCGAGTACGCTTGGCAGTCCCTCGGCCCGCCTCTTGAGGAGACCGATGCGGCGGTGCTGGCCGAGAAGACGGTGCTCTACCGGGTCATCAACAGCAGCCGGAATTTCGCCCTAGGGTACACGTTCAGCGGCAATGTGGCGGCGGCCGGCGGGTTCGTCGTCGCGAATTTCGTCACCGATAGCGCGATTTTCGTGGGGAACGAGTACATCTGGGATATTCTGGGTCCCGGCACGGTGCATGAGGACTGACGGCAAATGAGCTTTGGGCTGATGGGCTTTCCGCAGGCGGGCCGGCGCCGTGCGGCGGTGATCCGGTCCGGGGTCTCCGGACTCGCTTTGCTTCTGGCGGTCTGCGTGGCTTCACCAGGGTCGGCCCAGGACCCGGGACCGCTCCAGGACCGGGCCTCCGCCGGTCTGCCGATCTGGCAGCAGACCTTCTACAAGACCGTGACCTATCAGACCGCCATCAATCTTCTGGACGCGGTACTGTTCTACGGCCTGATTCACGCAAGCGGGCCCGCCACCCTCGGGTTCGTTGCGGCAAACGCCAGCACGGCCGCGGCGACCTACTACGGGTTCGAATACGCCTGGCAGACGACCGGAGCGATCCTCGGGCCGGAGCGCGAGCCTTCCCTGGCGGCGAAGACCACGATCTTCCAGACCCTGAACGCGGGACGGTTTTTCGCGGTCAGCTACCTCTTCGGCGGCGGCATTCTCGGGTCCGCGACCCTGACTGCGGCGGCGACCGTGCTGGATACGGCGGTCTTCGTGACCAACGAATACGCCTGGGGACCCATCCGTCCCCGACCGGTGCCTTGACCACGCTGCTGACCCTGCTGCCCGTCTTCGGCCTGATCCTGGTCGGGGTGGTGCTGCGCCGGGTCGGACCGCTGGATGACGGCGGGTGGCGGGCGGTGGAGCAGCTGACCTACTGGCTGCTGCTGCCGGCCCTGCTCGTGCTCAAGCTCGGGAGCACGGATCTTTCGGCCTATGCGATCGGCCCGATGGTCATGGCGATGGCGGGCGCGGTGCTGATCGTCACGGCGGTGCTGGTGGTGATCCGGCGGCTGACCGGTATCGGGAATCCCGCCTATACCAGCGTGATCCAGGGCGCTATCCGCCAGAACACCTATATCGGTGTGGCCAGCGTCGGGGTGCTGTACGGACCAGACGGCGAGGCCCTGGCGGCGGTCGGGATCGCCGCGGTGATCCCGCTGGTCAACGCCCTGTCGGTCTGGTTCCTGACCCGGATGATCGGCGATACGCCCGCCAGCCTCGGCACGGTCGCCAAAGCGCTGGCCCGCAATCCGATCATTATCGCCTGCCTGATCGGGATAGCGCTGAACGTGACGGGGGTGGGGCTGAACCCTTTGATCTCGGATGGCCTGGACCTGCTGGCGCGTGGCGCCCTTGCGCTCGGTCTTCTGGCGGTCGGCGCCGGGTTGCGTGCCCGGGCCGTGCGCGAGCAATGGGGCGCGCTGTTGCTGTCGAACGCGATGAAGCTGGTGGTGGTGCCGGGACTGACCCTGGCGCTGGCCGTCCCGCTGGGGTTGACCGGGACAACGTTGGCGGTGGCGATTCTGTTCAACGCCCTGCCGAGCTCCGCAAGCTCCTATGTGTTCGCGCGGGCCCTGGGCGGCGACGCGGAACTGATGGCCGGAATCCTCAGCACTCAGGTGGTCCTGTCCGCGATCAGCATTCCGCTGCTCCTGTCTCTTCTGTGAGACGGCCCTACGATTTGATGCAAGACAGCATGGGCTGCTAAATCGGTCTGCGGAAGGAGGTCGCAACCGATGCACCCGAACGACCAAGCCCCCGTCTTTGCGCGGTGGAAAACAGGACTGACCCGGACGCAGCATCACTTCGTGGCCTGGAATGCGGAGCTTCTGGACATTTCACTGGACCGCAGCTACCAGCGTTATTTCCGGTCGAACAATGCGGTGGCCGGCGGGCTTATCGGTCCAGAGTTCCGGCGGCTGGGCAACCAGATGCACGAGCTGTTCAGCGTGCTGACCGACGACAGCGAGACCGAGGTCTTCGACTCCTATCAGTTTCATGCCCGCATGCATTTTCTGCGGATGCTGGCCTACCCCGAGCCGCAGTTGGCCGTGAACAATCCTCTGATCACCGCGCTGAAGGGCCGAAACCCTGTGCGGATCACCGATTTCGGCTGCGGCCTGGCCCAGGTTTCCCGCGCGGTCGCGGCCCAGCTGGCGGAAGACGACATCGCAGTGGATCTGACCCTGTGCGACATCCCCACCCTGCGGAAGGACTTTCTCATCTGGATGGGCGCGCATGGCGGGGCTCCGACCCGGTTCCTGGACTGTACGCCCGACCGACCGATCCCACCGCTCCCGGCCTCGGATCTGTTCGTCATCACCGAGGTGTTCGAGCATCTGCACGATCCGATTCCGTATTTCGACGCGATCGAGGCCTCGCTGTCGCCGGGCGCGATCCTGCTGACCGATGTGAGCGATCACGAGGACGAGTTCTTTCACGTCTCCCCCGATCTGAGCGTGATCCGCGATCGGCTGAACGGCGGCGGGTTCACCACGGTGCGGCCCAACAAGGTCTATGTGAAGAGCTAAACCGGTTCCCAAACGCCCGGCGGTCGGCCACCATCGCGGTCCCACTCATCCAAGGCGTCCCATGACCGACAGCACCAGCCTTCCCACCTCGCCCCTGGCCCTGACCGGCGTTCGGGTGGTCGACTGTTCCCGCATTCTGGCGGCCCCGATCGCCACCCAGACACTGGGCGATCTCGGCGCCGACGTGATCAAGATCGAACGGCCCGGGCTGGGCGACGACATCCGGCGCTGGGGCCCGCCGTTCCTGAAGGACGCTGACGGCAACGACACCGCCGAGAGCGCCTATTATCTCGGCACCAACCGCAACAAGCGCTCGGTCACGCTGGACTACGCCAAGCCCGAGGGCCGGGAGCTCCTGCTGAAGCTGATGGCGGAGGCCGATGTCTTCATCGAGAACCTGAAGGTCGGCGACATGGCGCGCTACGGGCTGTCCTATGCTGATGTGAAGGACCGTTTTCCCAGGCTGGTCTATGTCTCGGTGACCGGGTTCGGCCAGACCGGCCCCTACGCGCCGCGCCCGGGCTACGATCTTCTGGCCCAGGCCATGGGCGGAATCATGAGCGTGACCGGCGAGCCGGACGGCCAGCCGATGAAGGTCGGCGTGGCGATCGCCGATATGATGACCGGGCTGCACACCACCATCGCCATCCTCGCCGCCCTCAAGCATCGGGATGCGACCGGACAGGGCCAGCACGTGGACGCCGCCCTGGTCGACACCCAGGTCAGCTGGCTGATGAATCAGGCGATGAACTATCTGGTCGGCGGCAAGGTTCCCCACCGCACCGGCAACGTGCACCCGAATGTCGCGCCCTACGAGGTGTTCGAGACCGCCGACGGCCACGTCATCCTGGCCTGCGGCAGCGAACGGCAGTTCGCCTCGTTCTGCACGGTGATCGACCGGCCGGACCTGACGACCGATCCGAAATTCGAGAGCAATGCGGCCCGGCTGCGGCACCTGGACGAGCTGCGCGGGATCCTCGGCCCGCTGTTCCTGGCGCAATCCACCGACGCCTGGGTCAGTTCGTTGGAGGAAGCGAAGGTGCCGTGCGGTCCGGTGAATACCGTCGACCGGGTGTTCGCCGACCCGCAGGTCCAGGCCCGTGGCATGCATCAGACCATCCAGGGCCATGTCCACGCCCCGGACGGGGTGCCGACCGTGGCCTATCCGATCAAGCTGTCCGAAACCCCGGCCCAATACCGCCGCCCGCCGCCGGTCCTGGGTCAGCACACGGACGAGGTCCTGGGCGACGAGCTGGGGCTGCCCGCCGCGCAACTGGGCGAACTGCGGGCGCGCGGGGTGATCTAGACGGCAAAAAGCCCGGCTCTCTCGCACCGGGCTTTTCGCAGCTCATCTCGGAACGCCTCAGACGTCGGCGGCCTCGCCCACATTGTCCACGCCGCGCTCTTCCAGAAGCGTGGTCAGCCAGTTCGGATCCATCTCCGGAACCGAGGACAGCAGAAGATCCGTATAGGGGTGATGCGGCGGGGTGAACATGACGTCCTTCGGCCCCTGCTCCACCACCTTGCCCTGTTTCATCACCACCACCTCGTCGGCGATCGACCGCACCGTCGCCAGGTCATGGGTGATGAACATATAGGCCAGGTTCAGCTCCTTCTGCAGCCGGTCCAGCAGCTTCAGGATCCCTTCCGCCACCAGCTGGTCGAGGGCACTTGTCACCTCGTCGCAGATGATGAAGGTCGGGTCCGCCGCCAGCGCCCGCGCGATCCCGATCCGCTGCTTCTGTCCGCCGGACAGCTCCGGCGGGAACCGGCTGTAATACTGCGACGGCTCCAGCTCGATCAGATCGAGCAGTTCGTCGACCCGGCTCTTCAGGGCACCGCCCTTCAGCCCGCCGTAGAACTGGGCGGGCCGGCCGATGATGTCGCAGATCCGGACCTTCGGGTTCAGCGCGGTGTCGGCCATCTGATAAATCATCTGGGCCTTGCGCAACTCCTCCTTCGACCGCTGCTTATAGCTGGGCGGCATCTCCTCGCCGTTCATCAGGATCTTGCCCTTGTCCGGCGGCAGCAGGCCGGTGATGACCCGGGCGGTGGTCGACTTGCCGGACCCGGACTCGCCCACGACCGCCACCGTCATCCCGGCGTAGACGTCGAAGGACACGTTATCCAGGACCTTGGTGGGGCCATAGGACGCGTCGATCTCCTGAACCGAGACCACCGGCACCGCGTCGCCGGTCGGCCGCGATTTCTGCTCCCGCTGAAAGCTGCGGACCGCCCAGAGTGACTTGGTGTAGTCCTCCTTCGGACTCTTGAGCATGGTCTCGGTGTCAGCCTCCTCGACCTCGTCGCCCTTCAGCAGCACCTTGATCACGTCCGCCATCTGAGCCACCACCGCGAGATCATGGGTGATGTAGATCGCTGCCGTGTTGAACTGGTCGACGATGTCCCGGATCGCGGCCAGAACCTCGATCTGGGTGGTCACATCGAGCGCCGTCGTCGGCTCGTCGAAGATGATCAGGTCGGGACGGCAGGCCATCGCCATCGCCGTCATCGCCCGCTGCAGCTGACCGCCGGACACCTGGTGGGGATAGCGGAACCCGATATCCCGGGGATTGGGAAGCCGCAGGCGCTCGTAGAGCTCCATCGCGTCTTCCTGACTCTCCAGCCGCTTCCGCATCCGGTAATGAACCGGAGCCTCGGTGTGCTGGTCGATCAGCTTGTGCGCCGGGTTGAAGGACGCGGCCGCGGACTGCGCCACATAGGCGATGCGGGCGCCCCGCAGGGCCCTCCGATCCGCCTCCGAGGTGGTCGTCAGCTCCATCCCATCGAACTCGATCGATCCGCCGGAGATCCGGCAGCCGTCCCGGGCGAAGCCCATGGCCGCCAGACCGATGGTCGACTTGCCGGCCCCGGACTCCCCGATAAGCCCCATCACCTCGCCCCGATGGAGCGTGAGATCGACCCCGTGAACGATCTCGATCCACTTCTCGTCGGAATAGCCTTCGATCCGCAGATCCTTGATATCAAGCAGAACGTCTTTTTTCTTGCCTGTCATGATGCTTACCCTTTCAGGCCGGACGACCGGAACAGCATCCAGTCCACGACGAAGTTGACCGCGACCGTCAGAAGCGCGATGGCGCCTGCCGGAAACAGCGGGGTGATCTCACCGAAGGAAATCAATGTCGCGTTCTCACGCACCATCGAGCCCCAGTCGGCGGTCGGGGGTTGGATGCCCAGTCCCAGGAAGGACAGTCCGGCGACCAGCAGGAACACGAAGCAGAACTCTAGCCCGAATTCCGCGATCAGCGGCGCTGTCGAGTTCGGCAGGATTTCCCGCCGCACCAGATACCACATCCCCTCGCCCCGCAGGCGCGCGGCTTCGATGAAGTCCATCACCACCACGTTGCCGGCGACGGCCCGTGTCAAACGGAACACCCGCGGCGAGTAGATGATCGCGATGACGATGATCAGGACGGTCACGCCGGTGCCGAAGATGCTGAGCAGCAGCAACGCGAAGATCAGCGAGGGAACCGACATGATCACATCGACCACCCGGCCCATGAACTGGTCCAGCCAGCCGCCGGTGGTCGCCGCCACCAGTCCGCCGATCGCCCCCATGAGAAAGGCCAGGATCGTGGCCACCAAGGCGAGCCCGACCGTGTTCCGTGCCCCATAGACCAGACGGCTAAACATGTCGCGCCCGAGCTGATCCGCACCGAGCAGCAGGTTCTCATCCGCCGGCGCGAAAGCCGAGGTGATGATCTCGGCCTCGCCATAGGGTGCAATGATCGGCGAAAAGACCCCGGCAATCGCATAGGTCCCGATGATGAACAGGCCAAAAGAGGCGGTCAGCGGGGCCGTCTTCATGGCCTTCGAGAACTCACCCCATCCGACGATCACCAGGAATTCCCGGAACGCGAAGGACGTGCCCACGCAGAGGGCGATCACGCCGGCGAACACGGTGATGGTCCAGAGTGCCGACTCGCCTCCCACGATTCCGACAATGAAGGAAACCAGGGTGAGCGAGAACAGCAGCAAGAACGCCTTGCGGCTCTGAAAGTGCGCCGCCGTGCAGGAGGCGCCGATCAGGAGGGCATAGTATCCAATGACGAAGTAATTCATGGCCGCCCCCTCACTTCGGATGACGCAGGCGCGGATTCGTCAGAATCGCTCCCACATCCGCCGCCAGATTCAACAAAATGAACGTCGCCGCGAAGATCAGGCAGCAGGCCTGAACCACGGGGAAGTCGCGCTTGGTCACCGCGTCCACCAGAAGCTGGCCGATGCCCGGGTACACGAACACGACCTCCACCAGCACGACGCCGGTGATGAGGTAGGCGAGGTTGAGTGCCACCACGTTGATGATGGGCGCCCAGGCGTTCGGAAGCGCGTGCTTCACGATGACCTTCCAGCCCGGCGTGCCTTTGAGACGTGCCATCTCGATATACGGCGAGGCGAGCAGCGCGATGATCGACGCGCGGGTCATCCGCATCATGTGCGCCACCACCACCAGCACCATGGTCAGGGCTGGCAGAAAGGTCCGATGCAGCAGTTCGAGGAAGGTCATGTTGTCGTTCAGGGTGGCGATTGACGGGAACATGCCGGTCTTCACCCCGAGATACAGGATCAGCACGTAGCCGAGAAAGAATTCGGGTGACGAGATCGATGTCAGGGTCAGGACATTCGCGACCCGGTCGAACAGGGTGTCCCGAAACAGCGCCACCACGACGCCCAGCAGGATCGCGATCGGAACCGCAATCACCGCCGCGTAGCTGGCGAGAAACAGGGTGTTGGCGAACCGCGGCGCGATCACCTCGGTCACCGGAGACTGCGAGATCAGAGAAACCCCGAAATTGCCGGTTACGGCACCAGCGAGCCACTCGAAATACCGCACCGGTGCGGCCTTATCGAGCCCCAGCGCCTCGCGCATCGCCTGTACGTTTTCCTTGGTCGCACCCTGGCCGAGCACGGCCTCCGCGATGTCACCAGGCAGCAGTTCCACCGCGCCGAAGATAAGAACCGAAATAATGAATAGAGTGAAAAGCCCTAAACCGAGCCTTTTGAGCACGATGGTCAAAACGCCGCCCATAGCACGCCCCCTTTTGCTAGTTCGCTAAACTGAAAGCGGACCGATCCGGACACCCTGTCCACGGACCCAGGCGGGACCAGGGGATGTGGGCGATCCGGTATCGATCAAAGCTTCCGATCTGAGTGGAGCGGGCGCGCGGAAAATCCCGCAACCCCCGCTCCCCAGACGATCATCGGTGTTCCGATCCGATCAGGATTCGAACCACCAGCGGCTGCAGGCGCGTGCGCCGTCCTTCTGCCAGCTCGCGTCAAGATCAGGGGCGTGGGCCACGTTCTTGTTCCGCGCATAGACGAAGTTGGTGAACATCGGAATGATGGAACCGCCCTCGTTCTTCGCCAGCATCTGCATCTCGCGGTACATCTCGGCCCGCTTGTCCTGATCGAGTTCCGACTTGGCTTGCAGGAGCAGCTCGTTGAACCGCTCGTTCTGCCAGCGGCTCTCGTTCCAGGCCGCATCGTCCTTATAGGCCAGGCTGAACATCACGTCCGGTGTCGGACGCGCGCCCCACTGCACCATGCAGAACGGTGCCTTGAGCCAGACGTCCGAGTAATACCCGTCGTTCGGAGCCCGGTTCACCTTGATGTCGATGCCGGCCGCTTTGGCCTGCTCGGCGTACAGCACGCACATATCGACGGCACCCGAGTAGACGCTGTCCGCCGTGGTCAGTTCAACGGACAAGCCCTCGGCACCGGCCTTCTTCAGATGGAACTTGGCCTTTTCCGGATCGTAGACCCGTTGCGGCAGATCCGCCCAGTACGGCATGTTCGGCGCAACGTGATAGTCGTTGCCCGGGATCGCCGTATCGAAGGTGATCTTCTTGATGATCTCCTCGCGGTCGATGGCGAGCTTCAGGGCAAGGCGAACATCGACGCTGTCGAACGGCTTGACGTCGCACAGCATCGGCATGGTGATCGCCGCCGCCGAAGGCACGTTGTCGACCACGATATTCGGATTCCGCTGCAGCAGAGACAGGGTCTTGAGCTCAAGCTGGGTGATGCCGTCGACCTCACCGGTGACCAGCGCCGTCTGGCGGGCGTTCGGATCGTTCAGCACCGTCATCTCGACCGCGTCGAAATAGGCGCCCTCACCGTGCCAGCCGTCATGGCGGACCAAGGAACAACCGACGCCGAACTCGTTGTTGACGATCTTGTACGGACCGGTGCCGTCGCCCGACTGCCAGTCGATGGTCCCGTCGGAATTCGCCGGGCACATCGCCAGGTGATAGTCGGTCATCAGCCACGGCAGATCGGCATTGCCGGAAGCCAGCTTGATGGTGATCGAGTGATCGTTGTTCTTGACGATATCCACCACGTCCTTCAGCAGCGCAGCCGCCGCCGAGGTGGTCTTCTCGCCACGGTGATGGTTCAGCGACGCGATCGCGTCATCCGCCGTGAACGGCTTGCCGCTATGGAACGACGCGCCCTTGGCGAGCTCGAAGGTCCATTCGGCGGCGTCCGGAGTCGCACTCCACGAATCCGCAATATCCGGACCCAGCTCGTTGGTCGCCGTGATCTGGGTCAGATAGCTGCGGTAGGTGTGCGCTAGCTGAATGATCGAGAAGCTGAGATAGGTGCCCGGATCATGGGTATCGGAGGTGTTGCCGTCATGGGTGCCGAGACGGAAGGTGCCGCCCCGCTTCGGTGCGGCCATCGCCGCCTTCGAGGTCCAGAGCCCCGATGCCGCGGATGCCGTCAGGCCGGCGGCCATGGAGTAGTGCATGAAATCACGACGCGAGAGCTTGCCGCGCTTCGCTTCGGCCGCCATGCGTTCGATGAGTTCGTCTTGCGATTTTTCAGTCATGATGTCTCCCTAGTGACATTTCCCTGTGGACGCCGCAGGAAATGGGCGCCTCGTCTCCGCTTCGCGGCGGTTGGTTTTTCTGGCGGCGGTGTTATTGGTTAGCTTTGTTCGCTATCGCCA
Source organism: Alphaproteobacteria bacterium (assembly GCA_024742605.1). Taxonomy (GTDB): domain Bacteria; phylum Pseudomonadota; class Alphaproteobacteria; order Thalassobaculales; family Thalassobaculaceae; genus JANSYC01. The sequence continues at coordinate 14,003 of JANSYC010000073.1, forward strand.
CGAATACAGTACCACTAGAGCAACAGTCTGTCCCGATTGCAAGGCAGGGGATGGCTTGATCCCGTCAGAGCGCCCGATGGAATCCACCGAAATCACAATACAAATCACACTCGAACACTTTAAATACATAAATTTTCAGAACGAGTTCTAGCGAATTCGATATTATATGCACTTTATGCAGAACAAAACTTTTATTTCATTTGAGTACATGAAATACCCCTCAACTGATCATCAGGGTATTTTTATAAATCACAATTCTTCTCTGCAAGCTTTCTATCAGTCTCGACCCATGGCTTTTACGTATCAATCGTGCGTGATCCGACCCCAAGACACGAACGCGCCCCTGACAGCGCCGATCTTGTTTTCAAAACGACAAGGAGCAGCCGTCCGGTATTCCGAATCCACTGCCGATGCTCCGCCATCCGGTCACGGCCCCCGGCCTGCGACCAAATCGAGGATCGGCTCGAACCAATGCATGTCCTCGAAGGTGCAGAACGCCGGCGGCCCCAGGGTCACCATCGGACACTGCTCCCGGAACGCCAGGAAGGCATCGTCGAGCGCCGCGGACAGCGGCCCGGCGGCGGCCGGTGGCAGCCAGTGGATCTGATAGCTGAGGGTGATGTGAAACCGGTAGTCGTCATGGCGCGGCTTTCGGATTCCGAGACGATCGGACAGCACATCCCGGACCGCGCGCAGCCGACCGCCCGGCGCCTCCTCCAGTTCGACCAGGAATCCGCCCCGCGGCGATTTCCGCAGCCCGGTCGGCCGCATCTCAATCCGGTCCGGAACGGACAGGTCCCGCAGCCGGCGGCAGAAGTCCGATGTGATCAGATCGAGCGGGGCATCGAGACCGTGATGCCGGGTCCAGATGTCCGGCACCCGCTCCTGCTCGTTCACCCCCTCGAACAGGGTCATGTGATAGCTCTCCGGCGGGGTGAACGCGAAGGCGCGGGATTCCGCCAGGTCCCGCAAGCGCGCCCGCAGGCCGATCAGAGCCGCCATGTCGGACCCGCCGGGCGGCACAGGGCACACCACCGTGTTGCCCGGAAACCGCCGCACCTCACCGTCCGGATAGTATTTCGATCCGACCGCCGGCGGGAACCGGGCACTGCCGTCGCCGGCGATATCGATCGGGTCGACCGCCAAGGCTAAGCCCTGCCCGACTGCACGCCGTGGATCACCCCGCGATAGGCCCGCACGGCTCCGGCGAAGCCCAGATCCAAGGCATCCGCCGTGATCGCGTGGCCGATCGAGACCTCGGCCAGCCACGGGATTGCGGCGCAGAACGCGCCCAGGTTCTCCAGCGTCAGATCGTGACCGGCATTCACCCCGAGCCCCAGCGACCGGGCCAAGGTCGCCGCAGCGACAAACGGCTCGAGAGCGTCCGATCTCTGTCCGGCAAGATGGGCGTCGAAATACGGACCGGTGTAGAGTTCGACCCGATCGGCCCCGACCGCCTTGGCGCCCTCCATCACCGCCGGGAGCGGATCGGCGAACAATGCCACCCGCATCCCGCCGGATTTCAGCCGTGCGACGACCGGCGCCAGCATCTCCGCCTGCCCCGGCAGATCCCAGCCATGGTCCGATGTGGCCTGATCCGGTGCATCGGGCACAAGCGTCACCTGATGCGGCTTCACCCGCTCGACCAGGGTGAGAAAGCGCTCATCCGGATAGCCTTCCACGTTGAATTCGACCTCGGAGCGGCCCGACGCGCGATACTCCGCAACCACCTCGGACAACTCCGGCACGTCGGACTCCCGGATGTGGCGCTGGTCCGGGCGCGGATGCACGGTGATGCCGTCCGCCCCCGCGTCGAGCACCCGCCGCGCCAGACCGACCACGCTGGGCATGCCGGTATGGCGCTGATTCCGCAGCAAGGCGATCTTGTTCACGTTGACGCTCAGGGCGGTGGGCATGGGCGAACTCCTAGTAATCTATGAAGCAGACTTAGGACCTGCGGCGTGAAGGTCCGTGGTCCAAACGAAACAACGGACATTGGTCCAATGCCGGTTACGGAAACGCATCCAAATCCCGGTCCAAGTTCACGATTCGGATACCCGGCCGGCCGGCAGGCGCCAAGCCAGAAGATTGGTGATCAGCATCGACGCGGCCAAGGCGTAGAACGTAGCCGTCAATCCATAGGCATCGGCGATGATCCCGCCCAGCACCGGCGCCAGGATCGACAAGCCGGTCTGGGCGCCAAACATGAGGCTGGTGGCCGATCCCCCAAGCTCCGCCGGTGTCATATCCATCAGCCAGGAGTGGACCACCGGCCGGACGGCATAGAGGGCGAAGCCAAGCACGGAGACACCGGCGATGAACAGCATCTCGCTTCCCAACCCGGTCAGCACCACGATCGCCACGGTCGACAGGCCGAGCCCCCCGAGCACAACCGGACGCCTGCCGACCCGATCCGACAGCCGTCCCGCAATCGGCGTCGCCACCACGCCGCCCAGCTGCAGGGCGGCCAAGGCGCCGCCCATCACCAGCGGCGATACTTTCATCTCGTTCGCGAGATAGAGCGGCAGGAACACCAGAAGCCCGTTCTGGGTCATCGACCGAAAGGCCGACATCAGGCAGAGCCCCAGCACATTGCGGTTCCGGATCACCTTCTTCAGCCCGGAAAGGTAGTCACCGCCCGCCATCTTGCCGGATCCGCCACGTGGTTTGCTTCCTGCGGCCGGCGCCCGACCCAGCCCCAGGGCCAACAGCACGGCCACGACCAAGACCGGCAACGCCGAAACCGCCGCAACCTCCCCCCAGGTCATCCAGGCGAGCAGGGCGCCCGCCGCCAGAGGGGCGATCGCATCGCCGACACTGGCGCCGAGCGCGTGCACCGACAGGGCCCAGCCCCGCTGTCCCGGAAAGCGGCTGGACAGATAGCTGATGGCGGGCGGGTGCCAGAGATTGTTGGTGATGCCGATCACCGCGACCAGCGCCGCCAGCGCCAGCAACCCTCCGCTTGTGCCCAACAGCGCGAGCGCCCCCGCCCCCACAACCAGCGAGGTCACCTGCAGCAGAACCCGACGCCCCGTCATATCGGTCACCGCTCCCGAGCCGAGATTCGCGAGAAAAGCGGCTACGTGCAGTACCGACACCAGAAGACCGGTCGCGGCATAATCCAGTCCCAACGTCGTCGACAGCGCCGGAAGCAGCAGATAGAAGGTGGCGGCGATCCAGTGGGTTGCCCCGTGGCCCATACCCACCAGCATGATCGGCCCATTGTCGCGCAGGGGCAGTCCGGTCAGGCGTTCGGCAAGGGACATGGGATTGATCCTGGAGCGGGAGGGCACGTTCGGATGGCACCGAAGACTAGCACGCCACGCACCGCCGAGAAGCACCGCTGATGTCGGAGAATGCTGCACAGGTCGGCCCACTCGAAGCCACATTGCTGATCGGATTCCTGTTGGGGGTCGCCGTTGTAGCGGTCTACGCGATCCGCGTCGGCGTCCCGCCGATGCCCAGCAACCGCGCCGCACGGCAGGCGATGCTGAGGCTGTTGCCGGAGAGGATCGAGGGCCCGATCTACGACCTGGGATCGGCCTGGGGCGGCCTCGCCTTCGATCTCGCACGCCAGTATCCCGAAAATCCGGTCATCGGTATCGAGCTCTCGCCAATCCCCTATGCGGTCTCACGGCTTCGGGCCCTTCTGCTCCGCCGTCCGAATTTGACCTTCCGGCGCGCCGACTTCCTGAAAACCGATCTTTCCGACGCAGGTGCCCTCACCTGCTATCTGATGATCTGGGCGATGCGTAAACTGGAACCGAAACTGTGCGCCGAGCTTAAGCCCGGCGCCGTCGTCGTGAGCCACGCCTTCGCGTTCGTCGAATGGGCCCATGAGGACCAAGTCATCGTGCCGGAGGCCGGATCGGCCTGGATCTACCGGTACCTCATGCCGACGAGTTCCTGAGCTGGGCGACTTGCATACGTTCCCGCTGGAGTGGTGTGTAACCGTCGAATCCAATGTACAAACCGTTGCGACCTTCTGTTTCCAGCGAGCTATCCACATGATCACTCCCGGGCTCAACACTTCCCCGTTCCACCGTTGGATCGAGACGGTTCACGGCCCGATGCTGGGGTTTTCCGGAGACAGCGGGGTGAGCGAAACGCTCGCCCAGTTCGGCCAGTTCTCGATCGGGGAGATTGATCTCTATCGCAGCCTGCTAAAACCCGGAGATCTGGTGCTGGATATCGGGGCCAATATCGGTGTGATCTCGGCGTTCCTGCAACGGCCGAAACAGGCTTACGAGATCTGGGCATTCGAGCCTCAGCCTGCTGTCCACCAGGTCGCAACCATCAATCTGTTCGGGCTCGCCAAGACCCGAGTTCTGCCGCTTGCGGTCGGCGATCAGAACAAGATGATCGGGCTTCCGGAAATCAACATCGAGAACCGCGGCAACTTCGGTTCGATCCCCGCCAACATGGCCGCCAGACGCCTGTATCCTGTCCAGCAGATTCGATTGGATACCTTGTTCAGTTCCAGGACACGGATGCCCAAGCTTATCAAGATCGATGTCGAAGGCATGGAGACCGAAGTCCTGAAAGGAGCGGTCGGGCTGTTTCACGAGGGGCTGATTCTCTCGGTCGAGGCAGACCGACCTGAAGCCGTCGAGAATTGGCTCCCGGCCCTCTTCAAACTCGGCTTCGACTGTTTTGTGGTCCTGAGCCTCCACCTCCCGAAAGACGACCCACGCTACGATGCGCAGAATCGGAGAAGCCAAGTGCGCTCGCCCCACATCATCGCGATGGGCACTGCGGCAGCCCGAGACCACGGCGCATCGCTCGCACACTTCAAGATCGGGAGCTTGGACGAATATCGAGAGCGCGCTTTCGGTGAGGGCACAGCGTGGCAGAGCGGGCAAGGCTGAACCGTCTCGTCGCCGTCCCTTTAGTCACCGCTGTCCCGGTCGTCGGCTTGGCGTTCCCGGGCTTCGCGTTCCTCCCGCAGCTTCTTGAGCTTATGGAGTTCCCACAGCCCGAAGGCGAGCACGCCACCGAAGATCAGGCCGCCTTCGACCAACACCAGATAACCCCATTCACCTGACAATTCACGCCTCCGAGACACCGTTCCTTGGGTTCATGCGGACAATCGTGAGATTCAAAAAGCCCGCGAAGCTGGCCCAACACAGATAGGGTACCAGCAGCCAGGCCGCCGTCTCGGATATCGGATAGAAAACCACGATCGTCGCCACGATCGAGCCCCAGAGGAACAGGATCTCGATCATGGCCAAATCCGGACGCCGCATCCCGAAGAAGATCGGCGACCACAGCCCGTTGAAAACCAGTTGCGCCGCGAAGACCGACAGTGCCAGCGCCCCGCCGTCCCATCCGGCCGTGCGCCACACAATCCAGGCCGAGACCGCGATCATCAGGTACAGGACAGACCAGACCGGCGCGAACAGCCAGCTCGGCGGCCGCCACCAGGGCTTCTTAAGTTCGTGAAAATACCAATCGCCGGGCTTGAAGATCGCCCCGGTCGAGGCGGGCAGCATGCAAAGCGCGACAAAGATCAGCAGCGTCAGGTCGAAATCCGGCATTGGGGTTCTTCCTCGGAACAGTCTCC
>JANSYC010000136.1 GCA_024742605.1 Alphaproteobacteria bacterium
CGAGCTGTCCATGGCCAAGCTGATGCCGGACGCCAAGCCGTCGGAAAACCTGCAATTCCCGAAGATCTTCGCCGGCCAGTACGGCACCGAGATCTCGGCGCTGTCGCTTGACCCGTCAGAGTTGGTGCATTCCTCGTTCTGGGACGGGGACCTGGAGGGGTTCATCTTCCAGGCGACGCCGCGTGGCCTGTTCCAGCAGAAGAAGGTGATCTTCACGGTCGGCGGCACCGCCGCCTATCGGTTGGGCAAGCGGCTTCCGGACGGGCTGATCCTGGGCGCGCGCGGCCCGTACGGCATTCTGGTGCGTGAGCGGGAGACCGAGCTGAACACCTGGTTCATCAACACCTACAAGGACCGCTACGGCACCTACCCGTCGGGTCCGGCCTACCAGTACGGCCAAGCCGTCCTGGCTGCCAAGATCGCCTACGACAAGGCCGCCGAAGCCGCTGGCGGCTTCCCGACCCAGGATCAGGTGATCGACGCGTTCACCGGCATGGAGTTCAAGAGCTTCTCCACCACCGTCAAAATGGCGAATGGCGGCGGCCATCAGGCGATCACCGAGAATGTCTACGGGATTTCAAAGTGGAATGACGAGTTGGCCGAGGCCGGTGTGACCGATGTCAAATTCTATCCCGCCGAATGCGTGATGCCCCCTGAGGGCGCCACCAGCGTCGAGTGGATCGAAGGCGGCATGGAAGGCGCCAAGTGCTGATTTGAGGCACATCGACGTCCATCGGGGTGACGGCTCGCCGTCACCCCGTATCTCCGCTGCAGGAATCCGGTCAGGATAGCTTCCGCCGACGGCGTCTCGCCGGGAAGGTTTCACATGAACCTCGCTTTGACGATCTTGGTCGATGGACTGGGATACGCCTCCTATTTGTTCATCGTCTCGCTGGGTCTGACGATCATATTCGGGGTGCTGAAGATCCTGAACGTCGCCCACGGCGCGTTCTATGCCTGGGGCGCCTATCTTTGCGCTTTCCTGGTCGGGCAGTTCTCGACGATGGGCGTGTCGGACATCGGCACCATGATCGCGATCCCGATCGCCGCACTGACCGTGGGTATCGTTCTCGGCTCGATGATTGAGCGGACGATCATCAAGAACCTCTACGGGCGTGATGAGGTTCTGATCGTGCTCGCCACGTTCGGCCTTTTCCTGGTGCTTGAGGATATCATCCTCCTGGTCTTCGGCGTTGACCCGTACTTCGCATACCAGCCGACTTATGCGATGCCCGGTTTCCTGATCGGCGGCATCTATCAGGACGGCTATAAGCTTTCGATGATCGTCCTCAGCCTGGTCGTGGGCATCGCATCCTGGGCGGTTCTGAACCGGACCCATTGGGGAAAGCTGGTATCGGCGATCATCTTCGACAATGATCTCGCCATCGCAATGGGTATCAACGTGCGACGCGTGTTCTACGTGGTGTTCGTCGCCGGTGCGGTGCTTGGAGCGCTTGGCGGCGCCTATATCGCACCGACCATTTCGGTCGCGCCGGGCTTCGGGATCGAGGTCATCGTGCTGTCCTTCGCTGTCGTGGTGATCGGCGGAATGGGCAGCATCGTTGGGGCCGCGATCGGTGCGCTCATGGTGGGCATTCTGCGGGCCTATGCGGTACTGCAATGGCCGGAAATCGAGTTGTTCGTGGTCTACGCCGTTATGGCGGCGGTTCTGATCTTCCGTCCGGAAGGCCTGTTCGCCCCCGCCAAAGCCCGTAAGATCTGAGGGGCGTGGCATGGACATGATCAAAGACAAGACCATCGTGGGGCTGACGATCGGCTTCGCAGCCGTAGCGATTCTCGGCGTATTCGTAATGCCCGATTGGCTGTTGAGCCAGACAGTGATTGCCTTCGCGCGTGCGCTGGCGGTCCTGGGTTTGCTGGTGTTGTGGCGGACCGGCCTCGTCTCGTTTGGGCACGCGCTTTACTTCGGCCTCGGTGCCTATACGGTGGCGATGTTGGGCCGGTATTTTGGGATTTCCGAAGTGCTGATAACCCTGCCGGCGGCGACCTTGGTCGCGGGCGGTATCGGCTTCGTGCTCGGCTTCGTGATCCGGCGATACCGCGAGATTTTCTTCGCAATGCTGAACCTCGCCTTCTCGATGGTGTTGTTCGGCATCTTGGTGAAAACCGAGAGCCTGGGGTCGACCGACGGTTTCAGCGTCGAACAACCAACCCTATTCGGAATCGGCACCGATACCGCCAGCAACAAGCTGGTGGTCATGTATGTCGGGATCTGCGTGGTCGGATGGCTCGCGGCCGTTCTCGTCCACCGCTATCTGCAATCGGTTCTCGGCAGCCTTTCGACCGCGGTTCGCGATAACGAGATCCGTGTCGAGTACCTGGGCTACTCCGTGGCGGAGGCGATCCATGGAAAGTACGTCATGTCGGCCGCGCTGACGGGCCTTGGCGGCGGGTTCATGGCGATCGCCCTGGGACAGGTCGATCCGGAATCCATGGTGAACTGGACTGTCTCCGGTGAGCTTGTGTTCGTGACCATCCTATCCGGGCCCGGCAGCGTTGCAGCGCCCTTCATCGGCTCGCTGATCTTCGAGTTGCTGCGGACCTATGCGACCGAGATCCTTCCTCAGGGCTGGCAGCTTATCGTCGGCGGCACCTTGCTTCTCATCATCTTCTTCCTGCCGGGCGGCGTCTGGTCGATCATAAGTAAGGCCATGGGCCGCAAGGAGGCCGAACCATGAGCCCGATCCTGGAGGTAACGGGGATCAACAAGACCTTCGGGGCCGTGACGGCGGCCAAGGACATCAATGTTTCGGTGGCGAACGACGAGATCATTGGCATTATCGGTGCGAACGGTGCCGGCAAGACGACCTTCGTGAACATGGTCACCGGATGGCTGGAACCGACAACCGGGTCGATCAAGTTCGACGGCCGCGATATCACCGGCATGGCGCCACGCCGCATCACACGTCTGGGGATCAGCCGGTCCTTCCAGGTCGCGCAGGTCTTCTCGACCGCCACCGTTTTCGACAATCTGATGATCGCCCTCGGGATCGCCGAGACGACCTCCATTCTCAGCGCGCTGCGACCGTTGCGACGGGCCGGACTCGAGCAGCGCGCGGATCTGCTGCTCAAGAGATATCGGATCGACGATTATCGGGATGCGGTCGCCAGCACCTTGCCGCAGGGCGTGCGCAAGTTGTTGGACATTGCCATGGCGATGGTTTCGGAACCCCGCATCCTGCTGCTGGATGAACCGACCTCCGGTATTTCGGTCGAGGAAAAATTCGACCTGATGGACATCGTCATGTCCGCGCTGAAGGAGGAGGGAGTCACCGTCCTCTTTGTCGAGCATGACATGGAGATTGTGGAGCGATACGTCGATCGCGTCCTCGCCTTCTATCAGGGGGAGATCATCTGCGATGCACCGCCGAGCGAGGCATTGATCGATCCAAAGGTGATCGAGTTCGTGATCGGTGATGAGCCGCAGGGACAGATGATGCGTGAGAAAGCCGCGTTGCATACGGGTTCAGGAGAGACTTCCGATGCTTAAGGTCCAGGGGCTCGACGTCGATATCGGGGTGACCCCGATCCTGCGACAGGTTTCGCTTGAGGTGCCGACCGGTGGCATGTGCGGCCTGATCGGGCGGAACGGCGCCGGTAAAACGACGTTCATGCGGAGCGTGATGGGCCTGCTCAAGGCGAAGACGGGCTCCGCCGGGTTCGATCACCATGACCTGATCAAAATCCCGGATTACGAGCGTGCGCGTCTGGGGATCGGCTATATGCCGGAGGACCGGAAACTGGTGCCTTCTCTGACGGCGGAAGAGAACATCATGATACCGGTCTGGTCGACCGGAATTGCGGATGCGGAGACCCGTCTGCAGTGGATCTACGACCTGATCCCCGAGGCGAAGGAGTTCCGCGCTCGCCCCTCGACCAGCCTGTCCGGCGGGCAGCAGAAGATGGTGGCGCTCGCACGCGCGCTCATGGTGGGCGAACGCCTGTTGCTCTTGGACGAGCCGACGGAAGGTATCGCGCCGGTTCTGGCGCGACGCATCATCGACGTGCTGTCGAATCTCAAGAAGGAAGGCCTATCGGTCTTGATCGCGGAATCGAATGACACCCATTTAAAAGGATTGCTCGACCGGACCTATGTGATTGAGCGAGGATCGGTCCAACAACAAGAGTCGACTGCCGCATAGCGGTTTGGCGAGAAGTAATCGGTGGGACAACCACCAGAACTCGCCAGGAGGTCGGCCGACGCAAGAGGGAGACGGCGTCATGTCATCGACAGGCTATCGGTTGCGGCAAGTGACCGACCGGTTGGGACCGGGCGCCCGGTTGAACGCTCCTCTGGGAGCTTTGAACCGGGTGATCTATTGCCACAAGGGTGCGTTGGATCTTTCCGATGGGACCCATCTCGCTGAGGACGAGGCCTGGTACGGATCGGAAGAGGTTGCATTCGCCGCTGGGGACGAGGGCGCGGTTCTGTGGCGGTTCGAGCTGTGCGCGGGCAATGCGGAACCCACGCTTCTGGGGGCCGACGATGGGAATGCGGAGATTGCGTCGACCCTTCAGGTCGATGCGGAATTGGACGGTCCCGACGCGGGGTCCGGCTGGATTATGCGCTGCGACAGCGTGAAGTTTCCGATGGGCGGTGTCGCGTTCACCCATGTCCATCAGGGTCCGGGAATCCGCGTCGTCCGGGAAGGCCAGATCCGGATCGATACCGGCGGCGAGTCCCAGACCTATCTGCCGGGGCAGGCCTGGTTCGAGCCGGGTCCGGAGGCGGTTTTCGCCCAGACCAGCGAACTGCAATGCAGCCGCTTCATTCGGGTGATGATTCTGCCGGAGGAGTTGAAGGGCAAAAGCTCGATTCAATACGTCAACGCCGAAGATCTCGATAAGCCTAAATCGCAACGCTACAAGGGATATGTCGATGAGCCGATCGACCACTGACACGCCTGTTCAAGGCACCAATTCCGGCCGTATCGGCGGGCACATCCTGGTGGATTGCCTGCGCGCGCACGGCGTTGACCTCGTGTTTGGCGTGCCGGGCGAGAGCTATCTGGCGGTGCTGGACGGACTGGTCGATGCGCCTGAAATCCGAACGATCGTCTGCCGCCAGGAAGGCGGTGCGGCGATGATGGCGGAAGCCTACGGCAAGCTGACCGGCAAGCCGGGCATCTGCATGGTTACCCGGGGGCCGGGTGCCACCAATGCCAGCGCAGGCGTGCATATCGCCTATCAGGATTCGACCCCGATGATCCTGCTGGTCGGCCAGGTCGGTCGCGAGATGTTCGATCGGGAGGCGTTTCAGGAAATCGACTACCGGCGCATGTTCGGCCAGATGGCCAAATGGGTGGCGCAGATCGACGACCCCGCCCGAATCCCGGAATATATGAGCCGGGCCTTCCACACCGCCGTCTCGGGCCGGCCGGGCCCTGTGGTGCTGGCGCTGCCGGAGGATATGCTGGTTGAGGCGGCCGAGGTCGCCGATTTCGACCCCTACAAACGTACCGAACCCCATCCGGGCCCTGCGGATCTGGCAACCTTCCGCGACATGCTGGCAAAGGCCAAACGGCCGTTCGTGATCATGGGCGGCGGCGGTTGGTCGGCGCAGGCGGAGGCCGACCTTAAGCGGTTCGCGGAAGCCAATCACCTGCCGGTCGGAGCGTCGTTCCGCTGCCAGGATTATCTCGACAACCGGCATTCGAACTATGTCGGCCATGTCGGAATCGGTATCGACCCCAAACTGGCTGCCCGGCTGCGTGACAGCGACATGCTGATTGTGATCGGCTCCCGCCTGGGTGAGATGACCACCAGCGGTTATTCGCTGCTCGAGATCCCGCGCCCCCGGCAAGGGCTTGTCCACGTTCACGGCGGGGCGGAGGAGTTGGGCCGGGTCTATCAGGCGGATCTGCCGATCCACGCCAGTTCCGGCGCCTTTCTGGCGGCGGTTGCGGGAATGGAGCCGGTGGATGCCTCAGCCTGGAAAACCGAGGTGCCCATCGCACGCGCCGACTATGAAGCGCTGTTGAAACCGATCGCGTCTCCCGGTGAGATGCAGATGGCGGAGGTGGTCGCATGGTTGGACCGGACTCTGCCGGACGACGCGATCATCACGAACGGGGCGGGCAACTACGCAACCTGGGTGCACCGTTTCTATCGCTACAAGGGTTTCCGGACCTGTCTTGCGCCGACCTCCG
>JANSYC010000054.1 GCA_024742605.1 Alphaproteobacteria bacterium
CGGCAGGGTCTCCAGCCCCTGGAGGATCTGGAAGGCGTTGAACGGGCTGAGGGCGGCGCCGAGATCCCGCAGCAGCGTGGTGCGGGCCTTGATGATGTAGGCGACCGGGCCGATCGGCTTGACTGCATCGACCCAGACGGCCCCATGATAGCTCGGATCCGGGGTGTTGAGGGCCGGCTGGCGATCCGGGAACTCCTCCCAGGGGAAGTTGCCGCCGTCGACGATCAGACCGCCGATCGAGGTGCCGTGACCGCCGATATACTTGGTGGTCGAATACACCACGATCGCCGCCCCATGATCGAGCGGACGGCACAGGATCGGGGCCGCCGTGTTGTCGACGATCAGCGGAATGCCAAGCTCCCGGCCGATGGCCGCGACCTCGGCGATCGGAAACACCTGCAGTTTCGGGTTCGGCAGGGTCTCGGCATAGAACACCCGGGTGCGGTCATCGACCGCGCGCCGGAAATTCTCCGGATCGCTCGGGTCCACGAACCGAACCTCGATGCCCATATCCTTGAAGGTGTTGGCGAACAGGTTCCAGGTTCCGCCATACAGATCGGTCGAGGTGACGATATTGTCGCCGGTCTTGGCAAGGTTCTGCACCGCAAAGGCGCTGGCCGCCTGGCCTGAGGCCACCGCGAGCGCGGCAGCACCGCCCTCGATCGCCGCGATGCGCTGTTCGAGCACGTCGCAGGTCGGATTCATGATGCGGGTGTAGATGTTGCCCAGTTCCTTCAGCGCGAACAGGTTGGAGGCGTGTTCGGTGTCGCGGAACTGATAGCTGGTGGTCTGGTAGATCGGAACGGCAACGGCGCCGGTTGCCGGGTCGGCGCGGTATCCGGCGTGCAGTGCCAGGGTTTCCGGATTCTTGGAATTGGTGGTCATCTCTATCTCCGTTTAGCAGTCGGCCGTATCCGTTCGGCCTGGTTTCAGGACCAAACGCAGCCAGCGCCGCGGAGAGAACGGAACCCGGATCGTCATTGGCTTGTGTCGAAAACACAAAAACCCGCTGACAATTGGCAGCGGGTTCCGAACCGCCGCCGCTTTAGCTGCATTTGTAACGCGCCCGCAAGCTGGAGGCTCAAATCGGCGCGACTTCGTATTGGATAGGCTCAGCCCGCCCTGTTGTCAACGTCCAGCGGTCCGCTTGACCGCAGCCGGCCCCCGTTGCAATCCTCCGAAGGCAACCGCAGGGGGCGAGTTCATGACTGTTTCACCGGGTTTTTCCGCCGAGGGCGGCTGTGCGTGCGGCATGGTCCGGTATCGAGATTGGTGCCCCGTTGTTCGTCCATTTCTGCCATTGCCGTTGGTGCCAGAGGGAATGCGGGTCCGCTTTTGCCTTGAACGCGAGGATCGAGGCCGCTCTGGCAAAAGACCATTGATCCGGCTCGGCCGCGTCGCCAGTTGAACAGACAACCATCAGCACTCGTGCCACCTTGTGCCATCTGGTTCGCTGCTTGGGAGACGATCGATGTTGAACGCGGTTTCAAAGCACACCGGCACCTCGGACAGGCCGCAACACACCCTCACCGGCCTGACCATTTCAGGCAATCTGGTCAGCATCACCTGGGCAGACGGTGGGGAAAGTGCGTTCCACGGGATCTGGCTGCGGGACAATTGCCCCACCGGCCTGCACCCCTCGACCCGCGAGAGGCAATGGGACTGGTCGGAATTCGATCCGGCCATCCGTCCGCTTAGCGGCCAGATCGACAAGTCCGGGCTGTTGGAGCTGTCCTGGCCGGACGGGCATCTGAGCCGGCATGACGGGGCCTGGCTTCGCCGACACCGCTACGACGGTGCCGGTAAGGCCGAGCGCAAGCCGCAGCTGCGGATATGGGATGCCGGGATCGCCGAGGACCTGCCGGATTGCGACGCCAACGCGGTGCTCACCGACGATCAGGCATTGCTCGATATGCTGATCAAGGTACGCGACACCGGCTTCGCGCTGGTTCGCGGCATGCCGCGCCGGGACAAGGCCTGCGAGCACGTGGCCCACCGGATCGCCTTCACACGAGAGACCAATTTCGGGATTGGCTTCGACGTGATCTCCAAGCCCGATCCGAACAATCAGGCCTATACCCATGACGCGCTGCTGGGGCACACCGATCTGCCGAACCGCGAGATGCCCCCGGGCGTGCAGTTCCTGCATTGCCTGGAATTCCAGGCCCAGGGCGGCGAAAGCACCCTGATCGACGGATTTCACTGCGCCGAACAGCTCCGCGCGGCCGATCCGGACGCGTTCGAGCTGCTGACCCGCGTGCCGATCGCCCATCGCTTCCATGACGGTGAGTGGGATGTGCGCTGGCGGGCACCGGCGATCGCGCTCGACGACGACGGTGGTTATCACGAGATCCGCTACAATCCCGGCGTCGGCGCCCCGTTCGACGTGCGCCCGGCGGAGATGACGGGTCTCTACCGCGCGCTCGGCCTATTGGCCGCGCGGATCAAGGACCCGGCCAACGTGCTGGCATTCAAGCTGCGGCCCGGCGACATGATGGTGTTCAACAACCGCCGGGTTCTGCACGGCCGTCAGGCCTTCGATCCGAACACCGGACCGCGCCGCCTCCAGGGCTGCTATGTCGACCTGGACGAATGGCACAGCCGCATCAGGGTTCTGACCGGCGAGAACCTGCTGGACTGACCGACCTATGCTGGAGCGCCTGCTTTCGGACATCCGCGCCTGCCGGATCTGTGCGGACCACCTGCCGCTCGGCCCGCGTCCGGTGGTGGTGGCGCGGGGCGCGGCCAGGATTCTGATCATCGGACAGGCGCCGGGCACCAAGGTGCACGCAACCGGCATTCCCTGGAACGACCGCTCCGGCGATACCCTGCGCGGCTGGATGGCGGTCGACCGCGACACCTTCTACGACCCGGATCGGATCGCCATCCTGCCGATGGGGTTCTGCTATCCCGGTGTGATGCCGTCGAAGAACGGGAAAAGCGGCGGCGATGCCCCGCCCCGTCCGGAATGTGCGCCGGAATGGCACGAGAAGGTGCTGGCGCATCTGCCGCAGATCGAGCTTATCCTGCTGGCTGGAATGTACGCCCAGGCCCGCTATCTCGGCGACCGGCGCAAGAAAACGCTGACCGAGACGGTGGCATCCTGGCGGGAATACGGCCCGAAACTTCTCCCCCTGCCCCACCCGTCCTGGCGATCCGGCAATCTGATCAGGAAGAATCCCTGGTTCGAGGCGGAATTGCTGCCGGTGCTTCGTGCGCGGGTGGAGGCTTTGATCTAGAGGCTTGAGCCCTTGATCTTACCGCGTTTGACGCCGCGCACGGCTTCCCGATAGATGATGAACAGGCCGGATGCGCAGATCAGGGCGGCGCCGAGCAGCACGCTGATTGCGGGGAAAGTGCCGAACACCAGCCAGCCGAACAGCAGCGCCCACAGCATGGCGGTGTAATCGAAGGGTGCGACAATCGACGGCGGCGACAGCCGGAAGGCCTCGGTCATGAAGATCTGCGCGACCCCGCCCACAACGCCGATCCCGACCAGGATCGCCAGATCCTCAGCGGGCGGCGTGACCCATTCGCCCGGCACCACGAAAAGGCCGGCGATGCCGCCGGACAGGGTGAAATAGAAGACGGTCGCAGCCGACTTGTCGGTCGACCCGAGCTTGCGCATGGAGATCATCGCCATGCCGTAACCGAAGGCACTCATCAGGGCGAGCAGCACCACCGGGTCGAGGGTGCCCGCCACCGGGCCCGCCGCCAGGACCGCGCCCGCGAAGCCGAGGCCGACCGCCCCCATCCGTCGCCAGCCGACCTTCTCGCCCAGGAACGGGATCGACAGCAGGGTGCCGAACAGAGGGGCGGTGAAGGAGATCGCTACATAATCGGCGAACGCCATCGCCTGAAGCGCCTGAAACCCCACGAACATCGAGCCGACACCGGCAACACACCGGACCGCATGCCATTGCGGCCGCCGGGTTTTCAAGGCCTTCCAGCCGCCCTGCATGGGCAGATACAGCAACAATGGGATCAGCGCGGGCCAACAGCGGAACAGGATGATCTCAGAGGTTGGATACCGGCCCTCCAGCAGCTTGATCATCAGTCCCATGCTTGCGAACCCGGCGACCGCGATCAGCTGCATCAGGATGCCGCGCCCATGGCCGACGACCGCCTCGGCAGTGATCGGCAACGGCGGAATCGCGTCGGGACCACCGACATTCTGGGTCATATGAAAAACGATCCGCTCAGGGACAGCCCCGCGCTGGCCCAGCGCCGCCAGAATGCACCCGTAAGTGCCAAGCCGTTAGCGAAATATCGTATGCCGAGCCATGCAACTTACACATGGCTCGGCGGCGCACTCACATCTCCGCTTCGATCTCGTCGATGAAGCCGGAGATCACGTCCAGGCCCTTGTTCCAGAACGCCGGGTCGCTGGCATCCAGGCCGAACGGGGCGAGCAGCTCAGTATGGCGCTTGGTGCCACCGGCCTTCAGCATTTCGAAGTACTTCTCGACGAACCCCTCGTCCGCGTCCTGGTAGACCGCGTAGAGCGAGTTCACCAGACAATCGCCGAACGCATAGGCGTAAACGTAGAACGGCGAGTGGATGAAATGTGGGATATAGGCCCAGAAGCACTTGTAGTCGTCGCCGAAGGTGAAGGCGTCGCCCAGGCTCTCGGTCTGGATCTCCATCCAGATCTCACCCAGACGGTCCGGTGTCAGCTCGCCCTGGCGGCGCTCGTCGTGGACCCGCTCCTCGAAGCTGTGGAACGCGATCTGACGGACCACGGTGTTGAGCATGTCCTCGACCTTGCCGGCCAGCATGATGCGCCGCGCCTTCGGGTCGGTCTTGGCCTTCAGCAGCGAGCGGAAGGTCAGCATCTCGCCGAACACGCTGGCGGTCTCGGCCAGGGTCAGCGGGGTGTCGCACATCAGCTGGCCATGCCGGGCCGCCAGCACCTGATGCACGCCGTGGCCCAACTCATGCGCCAGGGTCATCACATCCCGCGTCTTGCCCTGATAATTCAGCAGCAGATAGGGATGGGCCGACGGGATGGTGGGATGGGCAAAGGCGCCGGAGGCCTTGCCGGGGCGGGCCGGGGCATCGATCCAGGCATTGTCGAAGAACTTGGCCCCGATGTCCTTCAACTCCGGTGAGAACGCCCCGTAGGCGTCCAGCACGATATCCTTTGCCTGACTCCAGGGAATGTCAGAATCGTCGTCGCGCGGCAGCGGCGCGTTGCGGTCCCAGGTGTTCAGTTTCTCCATGCCGAACCATTTGGCCTTGAGCCTGTAATAACGGTGGCTCAACTCGCCGTAGCGGCCGCGCACGGCCTCGACCAGGGCCTGCACCACCTCGTCCTCGACCTGATTGGCGAGGTTCCGACCGGAGATCGGGCGGGGATATTTCCGCCACTTGTCCTCGGTCTGCTTGTCCTTGGCGAGCGTGTTTGTGATCAGTGCGAACAGGCCGATGTTCTGATCCAACACCTTCGAAAGGCTCTGCGACGCCGCCTCCCGGACCGCTCCGTCCTTGTGGCTGAGCTTGTCGAGGATCTCGCTGGTGGTGAGCTCTTCTCCTTCGTAGGGGAATCGCAGCCGCGCCATGGTCTCGTCGAACAGCCGGGTCCAGGCGGCGCGGCCGGAGACGTATTTCTCGTGCAGCATCTGCTCCAGCTCATCCGAGAGCTGGTGGTCGCGATAGGCGCGGGTGTCGCGCAGCCACGGACCGAAATGCGCCAGTTCTGGCGCCTTCAGCTTGTCCTGCAGAACGTCCTCGTCGATCCGGTTGATCTCCAGCGCGAAGAACAAGAGCTCGCTCGAGATCTCGTTCACCCGCTCCTGCATCGACTGATAGAACTTGCCGATATCGGGATCCGACATGTTACCGGCATGTAGCAACCCGGCGAAGGACATCACCCGGCCCAGGACCTCGTCCATCTTCTCATAGCCGGAGATCGCGCGCGCCAGATCCACACCGGACAGGCCCGCTACCTTGCCCTCATGGGCGGCGTGAAACGCCTTGGCGTCGGCCAGAGTTGTCGTCAGGTCGGCGTCAAGCTCGGGCGACTGGGCGCTCGGGTAAAGATCGCGCAGATCCCATTCGGGCAAGGGGCCAAGGGTGGAGGCATCGGGCATGGAAATCTCTTTCGGTTCAGGCTGAGGGCCGGAGCTTGCGGCGCATCCACCAGATATGGAATTTTCTGCGCCCAAGCCAATATGGTCGTAGAATGATACGGTAATTCAAGGCCCAAAGCGGCCATTCCGGGGGAAACACATGGACTATGCCAGCGTCGCGAACCTGCCAACCATGTTCTTCGATCAGGCCCGCGCCCTGGGTAGCAAATCGTTCCTATGGGCCAAGGTCGACAAGGAGTGGCGCGGGACCAGCTACGCTGAAGCCCGCGAGACGGTCATAAAGCTGGCAAAGGGTTTGATTTCGCTCGGCGTGGAGCCGGGGGACCGGGTGGTGATCGTGTCCGAAAACCGTCCGGAATGGGCCATTCTGGATCTGGCCGTGATGGCCACCGGTGCGATCTCGGTGCCCGCCTATGTGACCAACACGGTCGACGATCATCTTTACATTCTCGAACATTCCGGCGCCCGGATCGCCCTGGTCTCCACCGAGAAACTCGCCAAGCGCCTGATTCCGGCCGCCCGCAGCGCCGAGGCCTGCGACACCGTCATCTCGATCGAAGTGCCGAAGGACGCCACCGCCGCCGGCGTCGCGGTCCATGGTTGGAACGAGGTGATGGCCAAAGGCGATGCACTGGACCTGGACATCGAGCAGCAGGCACGCGGGATCGCCCGGGAGGATGTGGCCTGTTTCATCTACACCTCCGGTACCGGCGGGCGACCGAAGGGCGTCATGCTGACCCATCGCTCGCTGCTGGCGAACTGTGACGGGGCGCACGGGTTGCTGGAAACCTACGGGCTGGGCGACGAGATTTTTCTGTCGCTGCTGCCGCTGTCCCATTCCTACGAACACACCTGTGGCCTGTTCTTTCCGATCTCGATCGGCGCGCAGATCTATTATTGCGAAGGCCCAGACCAGTTGGCGGCCAACCTGACCGAAGTCCGTCCCACCATCATGACCGCCGTCCCCCGGCTCTACGAGGTACTACACGACCGGATTCTGCGAGGGGTCGACCGGCAGGGCGGCAAGAAGGCCGAGCTGTTCCGGGAAGCGGTCCGGCTCGGGATCAAGAAATACGAGGACCCGCGCAGCCTTACCCTGATCGAGCGCCTGAAGGACGTGCTGCTGACCCTGCTGGTGCGGAAGAAGGTCGGCCAGCGGTTCGGCGGACGCCTGAAGGCCTTCGTCTCCGGCGGCGCGGCTCTGAACCCCGATATCGGGAAGTTCTTTCTCGCCCTGAACGTGGACCTGCTGCAGGGCTACGGCCAGACCGAGGCCTCGCCCGTGGTTTCGGCCAATCTACCCTCCAAGATCAAGATCCATACGGTTGGCCCCGCCCTGCGCGGCGTTCAGGTCCGGATCGCCGAGGACGGCGAGATTCTGATCGCCGGCGACCTGCTGATGAAAGGCTATTGGCACGACCCGGACACCACCGCCAGCACGATCGTCGACGGCTGGCTGCACACCGGAGACATCGGACGGATCGACGAAGACGGCTATATCGAGATCACCGACCGGAAGAAGGACATCATCGTCAATTCCGGTGGAGACAACATCTCGCCCGCCCGTCTCGAGGGCAAGCTGACCATTCAGAGCGCGATCCATCAGGCGATGGTGTACGGCGACAAGCGTCCCTATCTGGTGGCGGTGATCGTACCGGAGCAGAGCTTCGTCGACGATTGGGCCAGCGCCAATGGCAAGACTGCCAACCTCGAAGTGCTGTGCGAAGATGACGGCTTCCGCAAGGCCATCGCAGCGGTGCTGGAGACGGTGAACAAGGATCTCGCCCAGATCGAGAAAATCCGTCGCTTCACCATCGCCAGCGCCCCGTTCACAACCGACAACGGGATGATGACCCCCACCCTCAAGAACCGCCGCCATAAGATCCGGGAGTCCTATTGGGAGGCGCTTGACGCGCTATACGGCAAGGGCTAAGCCCTTACACTCCTTCCCGCTCGATCCGGCAGTGGTAGCAGTTGTTCTGGGCCGAGCGGACATGGACATATTGTGTCGTCTCCATGTCCAGGAGTTCGCTGGCCCGCGCACCGATGCGACTGGTCTCGACCACCCCGCCGGTCCCGTAGACGATCCGATCGTCGGCTCCGTACCCGCGCACGATGTAGTGCGTAGACGCCAGAAACGCCGGCAGAGACGACCCGCCGCCACGGGGGCAGGGCTCCGCGTGCACGAAGATCGGGCCGGTCTCGGCATAGGGCTGCGGCGCCGGAAACGGACGGTGCGCGAGCACCAGATAGGGCGCCCCCGCCTCGATCATTTGCATGCAATGACGGCAGGGGGTTCCCATGCCGTCCGATATCTTGCGCTCCGCCGGCTGTCCGTTGGCATCCGGCAGGCCGCGACACCAGCCCTCCACCAATTCGGTCTCAAGGGCTTGAAAGACGATCTCGTTATGCTGGCTCATGTGGCATTCTCCCGTTGCTCAGAGCCGGGATAATGCGGCGGGCCGGGACCGCCCGCTATCCGAGGCTTGCGGCCACGGTCTGATGAGGTCTCCGGGATCAGCCTTTCGGGGCGCGGGGATCGATCGGAAGATCCGTCGCCCAGCCCACCAGATCCTCATATTTTGCGGCGGCCGCCAGAACCTGCGCCTCGCCCCGGGGCGGACCGGCGATCTGCAGGCCGACCGGCAGGCCGGACTTGGTCAGCCCGGCGGGCACCGAGATGGCGGGAACGCTGGCGCAGGTGAAGGCATAAGCAACCGTGCACCACTCGATGTAGTTCGAGAATGTATGGCCCTGGCAGCTCTCGACGAAACGCTGCTCAATCGGATAGGGCGGCACGATGGTGGCCGGGCAAAGCACCAGATCATAACTGCGGAAGAACTGCTCCACCCTGTGGTACAGGCGCCCCCGCGCCAGCTCAGCCTCCATGATTTCGGCGGTGGTCAGGTCGAGTCCCTTCTGGATGTTCCAGATCACCTCGGGCTTCAGCAGGTCTTTGTGGGTGTCCAGCAGCCCCTTCTTGGTCGCCGCGAAGGCCAGCGCCCGCATCGTCTGGAAGATCTCCTGCACATCGGTGAAATCCGGGGAAGCCTCCTCGACGATGCACCCCATATCCTCGAACCGTTTGGCCGCGGCTGTGACCAGGTCGGCCACCTCCGGGTCAACCGGAGTGATCCCTCCCAAATCCAGGCTAAACGCGACCCTCTTCGGCGCAGGCAGGCTGTCCGTAGATGTGACGAACGGAACCGCCGGCTTGGCCAGCGAGATCGGGTCGACCGGGTGCTGGCCCGACATGGCGTCCAGCATCAGGGCCACGTCCCGGACGGTACGCCCCATCGGGCCTTCGGTCGACATATTGGCGAACGGCAATGCGCCCGGGCCCTTCGCAACCCGTCCGGGGCTCGGCCGGAAGCCGACAATGCCGCAGAAGCTGGCCGGGTTGCGCAGACTGCCGCCCAGGTCCGAACCGGACGCCAGCCACGCGGTCCCGGTGGCCAGCGCGACTGCCGAGCCACCGGAGGAGCCGGCGCAGCTTTTCGAGATGTCCCAGGGGTTCAGGGTGGGGCCGAACACCTCGTTGAACGTGTTGGCACCGGCACCGAATTCCGGGGTGTTGGATTTCGCGTAGATCACGCCGCCCGCGTCTTCGAGATTGGTCACCGCCAGATCGGAGGCGTCGGGAATCAGATCCGCATAGATCGGCGAGCCCTGAGTAGAGCGCACGCCCTGCACATTCAGAAGATCCTTGATCGCGACCGGCAGCCCCGCCAGGAGGCCACGCTCAGCCACCGGCTTCGCCATAAGGGCTTTCGCCGCGTCCCGCGCCCGCTCAAAGCACAAGGTCGGCAGCGCGTTGACCGCGGGCTCGACCTCCGGAATGCGGGCTTCCAGGGCGTCCAGACAGTCGAGCGGCGTCACCTCGCCAGATTTCAGCAGAGAGACCATCTCGGTCGCGGTTTTTTTGATCAGGTCGGATGCGGGCATGGGATCGGTCCTCTTGAAATGTGCGCCTATCTCATCTCGCCCGCGCACCGGAATCAAGCGCCCTGCCGACCGTCTCCGGAATACTGGACGCCTTCTCGAACCGCTTGATCGGTTTTTGCGACTCAGGAAGGGGCGCGATCGCGCCGCGGCCACCGACATACGGAGGGTCCAATGGCACTGGAAGGGGTCGTCGGTCGCATCACGGATTCGGAAATCGACGGCGGCGCCTAGTACGAGCCGCTCACATCCAACCGCTATCTCGGCAGACTGACCCGTCCCAACCGGCGCAATGTCCGAAACGGCGCGCCTATCCCGCACAAGTTCCGCGATCGGATCGTTGCGGACCCTCCGGGCATCTCGAGACCAGCCGCTGGCCTGCGGTCCTCCAGATTCGGTCCTCGGTCGATTCTTCGGCGCGTGGCGCGTAGACTCAGGTGGACCTGATCCGCAAGGTCCGAACCTGAACCCCGGAGACCCCGCGTGCCCCAGATTTCCCTGCCTGACCTGACCAGCCTGATGGAGCGGGTCTTCCTCGCCAGCAATGTGGCACCGGACACCGCGCGCATCGTTGCCGAAGCCCTGGCCCGTGCGGAGGCGGACGGGATTTCCAGCCACGGGGTCGCTCGGGTCCCGCCCTATGCCGAGCAGGCGAAGAACGGCAAGGTCGACGGACACGCCACCCCCCTGGTGACGCGCACCGCCGCCGCCGCGATCGATGTCGACAGCCGGATCGGCTATGCATTCCCCGCGATCCGGAAAGGCATGGAGGCGGCCTTCGGCATCATCGAAGAGACCGGCGTGGTCGCGATCGGATTTCGCGACAGCCACCATTTCGGCGTGGCCGGCCACCATGTGGAGGACGCCGCCGAGCGGGGCTATGTGGCCCTGGCCTTCTCCAACACACCTGCCGCGATCGCGCCCTGGGGTGGTAGCGTGGCTCTGTACGGCACCAACCCGATTGCGTTCGCCAGCCCCCGGGACGCGGGGAAATCGCCGCTGGTCATCGACCTGTCGGTCTCGTCGGTCGCGCGTGGCAAGGTGGTGATGGCGGACAAGCGCGGCGAAGCGATCCCGGCGGACTGGGCGCTCGACGCGGACGGCACCCCGACCACCGACCCGAAAGCGGCCCTCAAGGGCTCGATGGCGCCGTTGGGCGGCACCTCGGCGGGGGCGAAGGGCGCCGCGCTCGGACTGATGGTCGAACTGCTGTGCGGGGCGCTTACCGGATCGAATTTCGGGTACCAGGGAACCTCGTTCTTCGAGCCGACCGGCGCACCGCCAAAGGTCGGCCATCTGATCCTGATGATCAATCCAAAGGCCTTTGGCGGGAACCGGAACGGCGGATTCGTTGCCCGCTCCGAGACGATGTTCACCGAGATCCTGAAACAGGACGGCACCCGCCTGCCGGGCGATTCCCGGTTGCATAGGCGGGCGACGGCCGCTGCCGAAGGAATTCAGCTACCCCAGGACTTGTTCGATGATCTTCAAAGCCGCATAAGCTAGCTTGAAATCACGATCTTGGAGCCATCCTCATGGACCTGAATGTTGAACAGAACCTGGAGATCCTGCAGGCACAGGTGACCGCTATTCTCGCGAGCTACGGATTCGACGTGATCGGCGCCGTCGTGATTCTGGTGATCGGCTGGATTCTGGCGGGCTGGATCGGTGGGGGTGTGCGCAGGGCTCTCAACCGCGTGTCCTGGATGGACAACACTATCCGACCGATCTTCGCCAGCGTCGCCCGCTATTTGGTGATGATCATCACCCTGATCGCGGTGCTGAACCAGTTCGGTGTACAGACCGCATCCGTCATCGCCGTTCTGGGCGCCGCCGGTTTGGCGGTCGGTCTCGCCTTGCAGGGCACCCTGTCCAATGTGGCCGCCGGCGTCATGCTGCTTTTCCTGCGACCGTTCCGGACGGGCGATTATGTCGAAGTCGGCGGCAAGGGCGGCACCGTGAAGGAGGTCAGCTTGTTCGCGACGGAACTGGCGACCGCCGATAATGTGTACATCAGCGTTCCGAACTCATCGATCTTCGGGAACACGATCACCAACTTCTCTCACCATCAGACACGCAGACTCGATATCCCGGTGGGCATCGGATATGCCGCCGACATCGATAAGGCTTTCGAGGTTCTGCTGAAGATCACGGCGGACGACGGTCGGGTTCTTTCCGACCCTGCACCAGCCGTGATGGTGATGGAACTGGCCGACAGCTCGGTCAACCTGAACATCCGCTTCTGGGTGAACGCGGCCGACTACTGGCCGTGCAGGTTCGCCATGAACAAGGCGGTGAAGCAGGCGCTGGATCAGGCGGGGATCGAGATTCCATTCCCGCAGCGGGTCGTTCACATGAACCAGGCCAGCTGAACCGCACGCATTTTCAGTAACTGCGGTCCAGCTTCAGCCATCCGCGCCGATCGCGAGAGGTCAGCGTAATCTCTCGCTCAGCCCCTCTCGAAAACACCCGCAGCGGCACTTTGCTGCCGGCCGGGCCATAGGCACGCACCTGTCGCCACAGGTTTTCCAGATCCGTAACCGGATTGTCCCCAACCGCCAGAATGCGATCCCCGGGACGGATCCCTACAGAGTCCGCGGGTCCTTCCCGAGCGACCCGGGAGACCACCAATCCACGGCGGGACTCGTCTGGATACAGTCCCAGCCACGGCGGAGCCGCCGCCGTCGACCGTCCGAAGGCCAGCATGTCGCCCAAAATGGGGGGCAGCAACTCAATCGGCACGAACATGTTTCCGGGCCGCCGGCCGGCATCCGGCACGATCAGGGATCCGATCCCCACCAGCCGGCCGGTCTCGTCCAGCAGGGCGGCGCCCCCGAAATTCCGGATCGGCGGGCTGGTGAACGCCGCTTCTTCGAGCAGATATTCCCAGCCTCCGGCGAACGGGCGTTTCTCCATCAACTCGACCGCCGCGATCTCACCGGGTGCCGCCGCGTAAAGCACCGCGCCGACCTCGTGATCCGCGAGATGGCCGAATTTCACCGCCGTCGCCGTGATCGGGGTCAGGGCTCGGATCAGTCCGAAGCCCGTATCATGATCGTAGGATACGATTTCCGCAGGTGTGACCTTGCCAGTACGGTCCATGACACGTACCTGATCCGCTTCCAGAATGACGTAGCCGATGGTCACGACCAATCCATCATCGTCGATCGCCACGCCGGCCCCGCGCCGTTTCGCCCCAAGGCTGTCCGAGGTTCGAGCGTCGTTCGGAACGTCGGCAATCACCATCACCAGACCGTCCAGCGCATCGCGCAGCGGGTCGGCCTGCGCGGTGCGCGACCCGGCGAAAATCAGGAAAAAAGCCAGCAGAATGACGGACAACGCAGCGAAATGGGCCAACCGGTCGCCGGCAGGACGGGAGTGGGCTTCAGGAGCAATCCGCAGAGTGATCATGACAGGTCTCCATCTCTCGGCGACCCACGTCATCCCCCAAATGCAATGTCGCCGCCAAGAAGCCTAGGACATCGCAGTCAATAGTCCAGCACCATCCCGACCGCCCGGTTTCGGTTTTCGTGGCGTCCGGATCGATTTCTGATAGAATCCAACTCGTTGAATGGACCTTCGGGGCCGAGGCATTCTGCGCAAATGCGACGCAGTGGGGGAATGCGATGAAGCGGGCACGGGAACTTGTTGTCAAGAAAGCGCGCGAGGCGCTGGAGGCCAGCGACGGCAACAAACATGAAGCCGCCTTGCTGCTTCAGGTCTGGGCGGATGCCGACGATGCCCTGTTCCGGGCCCTGGCGGCGCCGCTCATGCGAAATCTGACGGCTCTCGCCATTCAACGGGAAGTATCCGGAGATCAGACCAAGGCCTCCGCCAAGTCGACCAAACAACGGGCGGGACGGATCCCCGAAGCCGACATTCTGGCCGCCCTTGGCTCAAAACAAGGCCATGCGATCACCAGCAACCGATCAGCCCCGCCGCCACCGCAAGGCAGCGCGCGTCATAAGCAGGCGGTCTCTATTCTGGCTGCCGCCTACCGCCGGAAGCCCTGAACCTGACATATCAGCGGGTGGCGTATGCTCTAACAGAGAGAGTAGTCGGATTGTTTCCGACCGCACCGCCAAGCCGAACAGTTAGATCGTGTGCCACATGGGTGACGAGGTCTAGGCGCGTTCCCGCGCTTGAACCATGTTCTCATAAAGCTTTGTAATGTAATCCGGATCCGCCCCAATGCTCTGGTTGGTGCGCGACCGATGCTCGGCGGTTTCCGAAACCCCGGCCGAGACCATGACCGGCGTTGGCTCGTCCGGAACGATGGCCAGTCCGGTCTTCTCGGTGCCGGCCATGATCTCCTGGCTCTGCTTCCGAAACCGCTGGAACGAACTGTCGAACATGGAGCTGTCGCGACGGGCGTGTGGATTTGACGCCCTGGAGAGGGCCATCGAGAAAATGTCGAGGATGAGATTCACGTCGCGAGTATCGATCCACGCCTGGATCATGGCGTCCCACACCGCGCTCACATAGACCCGCGCGCCCTTCTGACCCATCAATCCGCCAGACCCGGTCCTGTCGGCGGCTCCGACCATGTCCTCGGTCGGAACTTTTGGGACCAATGCAAATCCAGCCAGTTCAAGAGACTCGATGACATCCTTGCCGTCTTTTACGTACTTCTCCCACTCGTTCTCAATCAGGAACGAGCCAAGAATATCCGCCTCGTTGTTCTGCACGTTGTTAAGGAATCGCGCGAATTCCTTCGCAAAATGCTCCACAACCGTGGCTTTCGGTTTTTCCGGAGCTTGACGTCCGCGCATTTCATGTCCTCTCCGTGGAGGCAGACTCAGTTGGAGCCCGCTTCAAATTCTTAGATTTGTCTACGACCGCTGCAACCATCTCACCGGACTGCGCAGGTCGCATTCTTTAAACGAATTTTTGACCGATCATGCAGCTTAACGCATTTCAGCACCCAATGCGACGGCTAACCCGTTCGATTTGTAACACCGACCATAATTATCAACAGCGAGAAAGCAAGGCAGGATGGTAACTGCGCATATTTTTTTGACAATTTGTGTCACAGCGGACGAGGGCGGTCGCCTTCCCGTACCGGCCTGGGCCCCATGGGCCGCAGCATTCAGGGACGCGGACGGAGGAACCGCGGGGGCGACGGGATATTAATGCGTGGGTCATCATCGAGATCCCGCCAATCCCGCGCGGTGCCCCTCAGGAGCTGGGATTTCAAACGTTTGGCCCGCCGTCCGGCATCGGAATCAATCCGTGTCCTCTGCCAGCCCGGCAACGCGTTGAAGGCGGCGGATGCTGTTCGCAAATCTGCTTCGCGGCCGGACCGGTAGGCGCGGTCGATCTCTCGTGCGACGATGCTCGCGGGCCCGAGTTCGGCAGTCACGGTCTCCGACAGCACGCCAAGCGCCCGCTTATCTTTGCGATCAATATCCGCCATCGCCCAGCTCCTTCCCCGACCAAGCCAAGTTTAGCATCCCCGTTCCATGGCTCGGAGTCATACTTCACGCTCCGGCGGCTGTCATCTGTCCGGCAACCGAACCGGTGAACTGATTAGGACACGTCGCGGAACTTTGCACAGGCCTCGTCGAAGGCGCGTAGCAGTTCAGCCTCGACCTCACCACCCGCCCCTGTGATCCTGTTCGCCAGAACGACGTACATGGCGTCGATATGGAGGGTGCAGACCTCTAATTGCCGCACGCTGAGTTCCGCCATTCCTTCGACGAAATCGTTCAGGGATTTGCCGATATAGGTCAGCAGATCGAACCCGATGGTGCCACCCGCCCCCTTGATTTCTCGGGATGCTTCGGACAGCGCCTTGATCATATACGGATGCAAACTGGAATCCGCTGCGTTCTGGGCAATCGATCGGCGCATCGCGGTCAAGCGTTCCGCGATGTCAGCGGTGAATTTATCCTGAGACTTGTGAACGACCTTCTCGAGCTTTTCCACCACCTCCGGTGCCAGCTTGAGATCGAACCCTTTGGAAAAGTTCACAGCTTTCCGCTTCAGATCCGGCCGCGGAGGAATGATTTGCGCACGTTTGGCCACCAGGGTCTCCGATCAACCGTCGGTCGACCGGCGCTCAGGTCCGTCATACGGAACCTGGCGGCGACGGCGGTCCGGCCCAAAATAATCGTCGATGTTCACGAAGGCGCGCGGGCGCGCGATCACCGACACCAGGCGACGATACAGGCCTTCGACCGTGAACGGCTTTGCGAGAAACTCGCTCACACCCTTGTCGCGGGCCGTCATCACGTAGGTCTGGGCCGAGTTTGCGGTCAGCATGATCACCGGGGTCATGCGGTCGGGGCTATCGGCGGCGTTTCGGATCCAGTCGATCAGGTCCACACCGCTCTCATCGCCAAGCGCGTGCTCAGTGATGACCACGTCGACACCGTCCCGGCGCAACACGTTCTGCGCCCGTTCGATATTGTTGGCGGTCCGCACAGCCGTCACGTCGAGCATACCCAGAATGTCCCGCACCAACTGCGCGGACAACGGATTGGTATCGACGATCAGGAAACTGACCTTGCTGAAATCGATTTTCTCAGGCATCGGGGCAGGCTGATCCTTAGCGGATTGACGCCTGAAAATACGGGCGTCTTACGCACTTGTAAATCATACCGTTGTCAAAACGATCACTTCGATGCCGATAGATCGATCCTGATCTCCACGTTGAGGCCCACGGTATCCCCCGACAGCCACTCGCCGGTGCCGACCGTCCAATCGGTGCGGTCAATGACCAATCCGCCCGACATGCGCGCACCCGAACCAGAAAAGTCCAGGGTGAACGGCAATTGCACGGGCTTGGTGATGCCCTTCATCTCGAGGCTCCCGTCCGCCACGTAGCCGGAGTCGGTCTTCGTGATCGAGGAGGTTCTGAAGATCGCCTTGGGATGGTTGGCGACGTCGAAGAACTCGGGGCCCTTGGCCTGGCCATCGCGCTGATCCTCACCGGTGTCGAGAGACGCCACGTCGATCGTCACAGTCGCCGATGAGTTCGGCAGATCGTCTTGGTCGAACCGGATGTCCGCCTCGAACCGGCAGAAGACGCCTTCGAACGGGGCGCCGAGCTGGGTCGCGACGAACACGATCTCGCTCTCGGCCGGATCGACGGCCCAGCTTTGGGGCTCGGCGGACGCGGACGCCGTCCAGCCGGCGATGGCCGCACACGCGGCCATAGCTACGAGACGAAGGCGGCGTCCGATCAGGTCCTTAGTCGGCATCGTCATGCTCCCGTGCGGCGGATGCTGTGACGGCCGCAAACGGTAGCATCCGCCGCAGCGTCGCGTCCTTGTCGAAGAAATGGTGTTTGAGCGCGCCGGCCACGTGCAGGCCCAAAAGGACCAACAGCATAATGCCGACGATCTCGTGGGCTTCCTGGAGCGGTTCCACCAGGTCCCGGTCGGGCACGATCAGCTGCGGCATGGTCACCAGTCCGAAGACCGAGACCGGAAAGTTTGCGGCGTTCGAGTGCAGGAGACCGATAACCGGCAAGGCGATCAGGCAAGTGTAGAGCCCGATATGCACAGCCTCCGAGGCCCAGCGCTGCCACGTCGGACCACCCAGGAAACGGGGCTTCGGGTTCAGCAGACGCCATCCCAGTCGGAACACTGTCACCGTCAGCACCAGAATGCCGACCGATTTGTGCAGCCCGTACATCTGAAACATCTGCGGACCGATCTTCAGTTCGGTCATCCACCAGGCAAAAGGAAACATGCCGACGATCGCGAGCGCGGTAAGCCAGTGAAAGACCTTGGCCAGTCCCCCGTATCGCTCCGAACTGTTCAACACGACATGTTCCCTTTCCAATCCTGAGGCCCGGAGATCAGGTGCCTGCCTCAAACCCCTCGTACTCGATGATAAGCTTTACCTCGTCTCCGACAGCAGGGGCGTAGGTATCCATTCCGAAATCCGTGCGCGTGATGGTCCCGGTCGCGGAGAACCCGACCGCCGGACGCTTATTGATCGGATGTGGGGCGGCCTTGTTGAAAGTCACGTCCAGGGTGACCGGTTTTGTCACCCCCAGCAGGGTCAGATCACCGGTCACAATCCCGGTTTTCTCACCGGTGATCTCGATCCCGGTGGAGACGAAGGTGGCCTCGGGGTGCGCCTCGACGCCGAAGAAATCCGGCGAGCGGAGGTGTTCGTCGAGTTTCGGGACGGTGGTATCGACGCTTACAGGCCGCACCACTACAGAGAGGGTCGAGTTCTCCGGGGTCTCCTGATCGAAGGCCAGATCGATATCGAAATCCCCGAACGAGCCGAAGCTGTTCGAGTAGCCGAAATGGCTGACCAGGAAGAGGATGTCGGTATGGGACGGGTCGGTCTCGTAGGCCACCGGATCCGCGTGAGCCGGCGTGACCGCGACAGTTGCAAGGAATCCGAACGTGAAGGCGCCAGTCAAAATATTATAGCCAATTGTTCGCATCGGTATGTCTCCTGTCGATCGGGTTTCGGTGCGTTCTGCCGCTCCGGGACCCTCAGAAGGCGCCCCGTTCGCTCAAGCAACTAGGGACCGGGCACGCAAACGCAAACGCAACTCACCGTTTCTTCACAGAAACGCAAGATTTTTTAACCGCCTCATTGTTGCGGATTTCGAAATCAGACCTTGCCGCGTTTCTTCCCTTCACGCAGGGAAATGTAGATTCCGCTTGCTGCCAGGATGGCGATACCGACCCAGGTCGGGAGATCGGGAAAATCGCCGAACCAGAAATAGCCGATGACCACCGCCATCACGATCTCCCCATACCCGAACGGGGCCAGAACCGAGGCCGGGGCCTGCTCGTACGCGCGGATCATCAGATAGTGGCCAATGGCGCCGACGACACCCATGGCGACGAACATGGCCAGCTCGGTCGCGTTCGGGGTGATCCAGACGAACGGCATGATCCCTGCCGTGACCGCCAATCCCACCAGGGAGGTGATCGACAAGGTGACCAGAGGCGGCGCCGCATGGCTGAGCTTGCGGGTCAGCAGCACGTAGATCGCAAAAGACAGCCCGGCGCCCAGAGCCAGAAGGGCCCCCGGCTGGAGAACACCGAGACCCGGCCGCAGGATCACCAGCGCACCGATGAACCCCACGATCACCGCCGACCAGCGGCGCACCCCCACCGGCTCGGCCAACACCAATGGAGAGAGCGCTGTCACGATCAGCGGGGCGACGAACAGCAGGGCAAGCGCATCGGCAATCGGCATGGTGACGATGGCGGTGAAAAACAGCCCGGTGGCCGTCAGAATACAGATCCCACGCGCGATCTGAAGCGGCAGATGATTGAAGTGCCGCCTGGATGCGCCATTCCGCCAGATGGCGATCGGCACAATCACCGCCGATTGGAAGAAGAACCGCGCGAACACCAACTGGGCCACAAAGAACGTTTCCGACATGACCTTGGCGAGCCCATCCATGATCGGCAGCAGGGCCACCGAACACAACATCAGCAGGATCCCCAGCAACGGCCGATCCGGAGGCCCGCTCGCCCGCGGTGTCTCGGACTCGACCGCCGTGGTCAGCGTGATATTCGACTCGCTCATGACGATTAGACCGGAAAGTGTTGGGACCAGCGCCCAGGGAGTAACACCCGCCGGAGGCCAAGAGAATGCATTGTTCGCCGTTCACGGGCGATTGCCCTATTCGCACCACGCCCCATTTTTAGAATCCGGTCGTCTCGGATCCGCCCCCCCCGGAGCACGGGAGGTCAGGGAGCGGAGCGGGCGCACCGCGTGAGCCCTAGGGGACGGCCGAACGGCGCTGAGGCGGAGGTCAGGCATGGGACGGATGACGACGGGTCTGTGGGTCCTGCTCTTTCTGGCGCTGCCCGGCGCGGGCAATACCGCCACCCTGGTTCAAGGGAACGGGAGGCCTGGCGTCGACCTGGAACTGGTGCTGGCCGTAGATGTATCGCGCTCGATGGACCCGCAGGAGCAGCTTCTGCAGCAGGCGGGCTACATCGCCGCCTTCCGCAATCCCGAAGTCATCGACGCGATCCAGGGCGGCCCCCTGGGACGGATCGCAGTGACCTATTTCGAATGGGCAGGAACCGGTCTCATCCGGGAGCTGGTGCCCTGGACCGTCGTCGACGGACCGGAGAGCGCCGAGGCGGTGGCATCAATGCTGGCCACGGCCGAGCCGGGACGGCTGAGCCGCACCTCGATCAGCGGCGCGCTTACGGAGGCCCTGCGCCAGTTCGACCGCAGCCCCTTTTCCAGCCCGCGCCGGGTGATCGACGTCTCCGGCGACGGTCCGAACAACCAGGGCGAACCGGTCGAATGGGCCCGGGACCGGGTCCTAGAGCGCGGCATCGTGATCAACGGGCTTCCCGTGATGCTACGCCCCTCCTATTCCGGGTTCTTCGATATCAGCGAGCTGGACATCTACTACGAAGACTGCGTGATCGGCGGATTTGGGGCCTTCATCGTTCCGGTGCAGAACCCGGAGAAGTTCGCGACCGCCATCCGGCGCAAGCTGGTTCTGGAAATCGCCGGACGGACTCCCGACCGGGCGCCCCATATCGTGCCGGTTCAGTCCGGTGGGGCATTCGCCAAGATGGACTGTCTGATCGGCGAGAAACTCTGGAATCAGTGGTTTAACAATATGGAGTGACCGGTTCGGCATTGCCGATGCGCGCCGCCTGCCGCTCCTGCTCGGCGGTCAGGACCGGGCAACTGGCCGCCCAGGCCTCCTCCGCCGCTCGGATATAGCCGTCGGGATTGCGCAGCCAGAGGCTCTGAGATTTCGGGCTGCGCGACAGATAGAGCCGCCCCTCGAGGATCTTGAAGACTTCGGGATTTCCGGCAAAGCCGCTCCCGTTCGCCACGCCCTCCAACGCAAAGCCTCCGAACTGCGGAGCGTAGCGGGCCGGATCCGACAGAAAGATCGTGCGATTTTCTTCCGTCTGGAACCACCACTCGGCCCCGTGCCACCCGGCGGCATAGGTCTGCGATCCGGCGACCGCGCCGCCATCGGTGAAATAGGCGACAGGGTCATAACCGCTGATCGCCACCCCATCCTCGGTGGCGACCGGTGCGGCGATCTCCGCCGAAGCGGCAACTGGCTCCATATCCTCACGGAATGCAAAGCCAACGATCAAAACAACCGCGACAATCGCCGTGATGATTTTGGCAAGGGCAAGTTGCCAGGCGTCGACACGTGACAGATATCCACGCCGAGGACGGACACGATCGGGTGACATGACACTCTCCTGGGCGCTGACGCGCCGTTCAAGGCCCCTCCACCCCGATCACCCTCATATGGGTCGGCCACCGGCACAACGCAAACACGTCCTATCACGCTCCCGCGATCGTCAGCCCTTCGATCCGCACGGTAGGCGCATCGGTCCCGTATTTGAACGTGAGATCCTTCGCCGGCGTCATCGACTTGAAGATCTCCCGCAGATGCCCCGCGATGGTGACTTCGCTGACCGGATAAGTCAGCTCGCCGTTCTCAATCCAGAACCCGGCCGCCCCCCGGCTGTAGTCGCCGGTGATCAGACTGACGCTAGAGCCCATCATTTCCGTGACGTAGAGCCCGGTTCCGGTCTCCCGGATCAGCTCCTCCACCGACAATTCTCCGGCCTCCAGGAACAGGTTCGAGGCCGATGGCGACATCCCACCGCCGCCCATCCGAGCGGCGTGGCCGGTGGTCTCCAAACCAAGCTGACGCGCGGTCGCGCAGTCCAGGATCCAGGTGGTCAACGCGCCACCGTCGATCACCGCGCGCTTCTGGGTCGCCACACCTTCGCTGTCGAACGGACGGGACCGGAAGCCGCGGGACCGGTGCGGATCGTCCCAGATCCGGATCTCCGGGCCGAACAGGGTCTTGCCCATCTCGTCCTTCAGAAAACTGGTGCCCCGAGCAATCGAGGCGCCGTTGATGGCGCCGGACAGGTGTCCCAGGATACTGCGGCTGGCGCGTGGCTCGAAGATCACCGGCAGGCCGGCTGTCTTGGCCTTGCGGGGATTGAGACGCTTGACCGCCCGCTCACCGGCGGTGCGGCCGACTTCGGCCGGGTCAGCCAGATCGCCGTCAAACACCTTCGCCGTGTACTCGTAATCGCGCTCCATCTTCTGACCCTCGCCCGCGAGAACCGAGGCGACGATCGAGAAGCTGGACCGGCGATAGGTGCCGGAAAAGCCGTTGGTGGCGGCGACGGTGACCTCGCTCACGCCCCAGCCGGCCTCGGCCCCTTCGGAATTGGTGACGCCGGGGACCGCGCGGGCGGCTTCCTCGGCGATCCTGGCACGCTCGACCAGGGTTTCGGCCGAGGGCTCGGTCGGATCGAACATCTCGATCTCTACGCCGGCCCCGCCGACCTGGGACGCGTCCGCCAGACCCGCATAAGGATCTTCCGGCGCGACCTTCGCCATCGCCATCACCCGCTCGACCATGTCGGAAAGGGTATCGCCGGAGAAGTCGCTGGACGAGACCGCGGCCGAGCGCTTGCCGACGAACACCCGAAGCTGAAGGTCACCGCTCTCCGACCGTTCGACCGCCTCCGGTGCGCCGAGCCGCTGCGAGACCGACTGGGACCGGCCGACCGCGAACACCCCGTCGGCATCGGTGGCACCCGCGCGCTTGGCACGGGAAAACAGGTCTTCGAGCAGGGCCGAGGGATCGGTTGGGATCGCGGACATCACTTCTCTCGCATGGCTGGTCGTGACAGGCTTGGTTGCCCGGTACACCGGACATAGAGTGCCGGGCCGCAAGGCGCAACCGACCCGCCCGATCCGCCACCGTCTCGGGCCCCCCTTTTTGGTGAGGATATCGACCCATGAGCCTGGACCTCGAACGCCTGAAGCACATCCCGAACGGCAGCCCCGTCCCCCACACCTTCTCCGACGCGGAGTACCATCGCCGACAGAGCGGACTGCGCGAGATCCTGGCGGCCTACGAGCTGGATGCTGCAATCCTGACGTCCTATCATGGGATCAACTACTACGGCGATTTCCTGTATTGCCGGTTCGGTCGCCGGTTCGCGCTGGTGGTCACCCGCGATTCCGTAACCTCGGTCAGCGCCAATATCGACGGCGGCCAGCCCTGGCGGCGGACGGTCGGCGACAATGTGGTCTACACCGACTGGCGGCGGGACAATTTCTTTCATGCTCTGAAGACCCTGCTGCCGAACGCCCGGCGGATCGGCATCGAATACGACCATGTCGATCTCGATACCAAGGACAAGCTGGCCGACGCCTTCGAGAACGCGACCTTCATCGACGTCGCCGGGCCGTCGATGGTCCAGCGCATGATCAAATCCGACGAGGAGATCGCGCTGATCGAGCACGGCGCGCGGATCGCCGATCTGGGCGGTGCCGCCTGTGTCGAGGCGATCGGGGTCGGGGTGCCGGAACACGAGGTCGCCCTGCACGCGACCGGCGCCATGGTCCGGGAGATCGCCCGCAGCTTTCCCCATGCGGAACTGATGGACACCTGGACCTGGTTCCAGTCCGGCATCAACACCGACGGCGCCCACAACCCAGTCACAAGCCGCAAGATCGAACGCGGCGATATTCTGTCGCTCAACTGCTTTCCGATGATCGCCGGTTACTACACGGCGCTGGAACGCACCCTGTTCGCGGGCACCGTCTCGGACGATCACCTGAAGCTCTGGGAGATCAACGTGGAGGTGCACCGCGCCGGGCTGGACCTGATCCGGCCGGGGGCGCGCTGCTGTGACATCGCCCATGCTCTGAACGAGATCTACGCAAGGCACGGCCTGCTGCACCGCCGCTCCTTCGGCTACGGCCACAGCTTCGGCATGCTGAGCCACTACTTCGGGCGCGAGGCGGCGCTGGAGCTGCGCGAGGATGTGGAGACCGTGCTTCAGCCGAACATGGTGGTCTCGATGGAACCGATGATCACCATCCCCGAGGGCGAGCCCGGCGCCGGCGGCTACCGGGAGCACGACATCCTGGTCGTGACCGGGGACGGCGCGCGCAACATCACCGGCTTCCCGTTCGGCCCGGAGCACAACGTGATCGGCTAGGCGCGCGTCTTGGCGGCATTCGGGAACAGCTTGCGGAAGATGATTCCGGTGAATCCGATCACCAGGAAGATCCGGACCACGTGGAACGCAACCACGATCGGCACGCCCAGATGCAGCACCTTGGCGGTGATGCTCATCTCCGCCATTCCGCCGGGGGAGACGGCCAGGGCCATAGTCGGGATCGGCAGGTCGAACAGCACGCCGATCCCGGCGCCGGTCGCCAGGTTCAGGCCGACCAGGATCACCGTCGACAACAGCGCGGGCAACAGGAACCGGCGCAGAGCCACTACCCGATCCCGCTGATAGCGCAGCCCCAGGGTGCAGCCCATCATGACCTGGGCGAAGATCACCACTTCGTTCGGCATGCCGGACAGCTCGACCCCGGAAATCCCCAGAACCACGGCCACGCTCATCGGGCCCAGGAACCAGGCGTTGGCGATCTTCCGACGGTTCAGCAGCCATCCCGCCCCGAACGCCGCCGCCAGCAACAGCAGCAGGCTGAGCGGCTTGATCGGCAGGACCCGGAGTTCGAACGGGTCCACCCCGGTCAGTCCCAGCAGGGTGATCACCGGCGGTATCGTGGTCACGACCAGCAGAATCCGCAGCGACTGCGCAAGCGAGACCGGGGCCGTGTCGCCGCCATAGCGCTCGGCCTGGACCGACATCTCGACCACGCCGCCAGGCACGCTGGAAAAGAACGCGGTCGCGTCGTCGACCCCGGAGGTCTTGGCCAGCGCTCGCCCCGCGATCACCCCGTACCCAATCGACAGGATTGCCGAGACGATCATAATCGGAAGGAACCCGACCACGAAAGCCGCCACCTCCTGTGTGAAGGTCAGCCCGATCGCGGTGCCGAGCGCGATCTGCCCCGCCTGCCGCGCCCCCGGCGGCATCGCCAGCCGCCCACCTAAAAGGCTGACGAAGGCCACAGAGATCAGCGAGCCCAGCAGCCACGCCAGGGGCACGTGCAGGGCATTCATAGCCGCGCCCCCCAACAGCCCGAGGGCGACGGTCAGGGTCCAGATTGGGACGGTGGAAGACTTCAAGGGTGAACGATCCTGGTTTCGGGCCCGGTTTCGCGGTACCGGTCGGACGACTCGGGCCTTCACTTTAGCGTGCGATCTCCGCACGGGAAGCGCCAAGCCGGGACCGGTGCGATGACGAACCTGACCGAAAGCTTCACGGACCTAGCGCTGGCCAACCCGATCAACGCCGAGATCCTCCAGCGGCTGCCAATCCTGGGCGCGGCCGAACCATGGCTGACCGCCGGGTGCCTCTATCAGGCGGTGTGGAACGCCCACGACGGCAAGGCACCGGACTGGGGCATCAAGGATTACGATGTCTTCTATTGGGATGACGACACGAGCTGGCAGGCCGAGGACGCGGTGATCCGCCGGGCGGGTCTGCTGTTCGCGGACCTGGAGGCCGAGATCGAAATCCGCAACCAGGCTCGGGTGCCGCTGTGGTTCGAGGAAAAATTCGGCGCCCCTTACCCGCCCGTCACCTGTCCGGAGGACGGCATCGGCCGCTTCCTGGTCGCCTGTACCTGCGTCGGCCTTTCCCCAACCGGCGAGGTCTGCGCGCCCTACGGTCTTGAGGACATGTTTGCAGGCCGGTTGACGCGCAATCCGAACACCCCGAACCCCAGCCTGTTCCGCGCCAAAGCCGAGACGTATCGGGCACGCTGGCCCTGGCTGGAGATTATTCTGCCCGGGTGATTTGACGAACCCAAGTCGGCGCCCAATCTACCGGTCATGCGCTGGATCCTGATCGCCCTCCTCTCGCTCGCCCTGCCCGGCTGCTACCTCTCCCGCTCCGCCGACGAACCGGATGAGCTGGCGCGCACCTGGGCGGGGGCGACGGTCGCGGTGCCCCTGTCGCTCTATGACCCGGACCTGGACGATGTCCGCGGTTCAATGCGCGCGAACAAGCAGGCGCTGCTTTCGACGGGGCTTGAGCGGAAAATTCCGACCGTGGTCTTTCTCCACGGATGCAGCGGGCTACACGGCGGCTATCGGATGAGCCTCGATTTCCTGAGTGGTCAGGGATACGCGGTGATTGCGCCAGACAGTTTCTCCCGCGTCTACAAACCCAAAAGCTGCGACTGGCGGACCAAATCGGCGGGCTATCATGTGGGCGTTGTCGGGTTCCGGCTGGCGGAAGCCGAACACGCGGTCGCACAGGTCAAGCAATTTCCCTGGGTCGACCCGGACCGGGTCGTGCTGATGGGCCAGAGCGAGGGCGGGCTGACCACCGCCAACTACGACGCCGACGGCATCGCCGCAAAGGTGGTGCTGGGCTGGACCTGTCGGATCCCCTGGCCGCCCCTGTGGAGACTGGACGGGCCGGACGACCTGCCGGTGATGTCGGTGGTCTCGGCCCGCGATCGCTGGTTCGAGCCCTGGTACGTGAAGGGCCATTGCGGCGAGCACATGGAGCGGTTCGCGGATGCCACCTCGGTGGTGCTCGAGGGCAGCAGACACCACGTGATGCGCGAGCAGGAAACCCGCGATGCGGTGGCCGCTTTCCTGGCCCGGGTGGCGCCGACGCCTAAACCGGTCCGGACGGCGGCGACGCGCTAGATAGCGTTCGGTGGGGCCACGGACAGCTTCTCGCACCAGCCGGATAATCCCTCGATCACACCCGGATAGAGGGCGACCCCCTCCGCCAGGGCCGCCCGCTTGCGGGCCAAGGCCCCATCGCCGGGCAGCCGGACCTTGTCGACTCCCGGACGCGGCGTGGACCTGCGGCAGGCATCGGCCAACCAGCCGGTCTGCCGTTTGAAAGCGTCGGCCCCGGCGAACGCGGCCGGATCCTGGACCTGGATGTAGACCGTGGCGCCCCAACCCTCGTTCGGGTCGGCCCGGCCCCAGCCGGACAGGCCCTGGGTCAGCGCTTCCACGATCAGGGCCAGACCGTAGCCCTTGTGCCCGTGGTCCTGGCCGCCGACCGGCAGGATCGAGCCGGGCGGGTCGGTGAACAGCACCCCCGGATCGTCGGTTGCGGTGCCCGCATTGTCCTGCACCCAGTTGCCCGGCAGCTTCTTGCCCTCCTGCTGCAGGCGGCCGGTCAGCCCGTTGGTGGTGATGGAGGCCGAGATGTCGATCAGAATCGGGTCGCCATCGGTGGGGATTCCGACCGCGATCGGATCCGGCGTATAGAGCGGCGTGATGCTGTTGAAGGGGGCCACGCTGCCGCTGGCGGGGTCGGAGCTGGCCAGCGTGATCATCATGCCTTGATCGGTCGCGCGCTGCAGAAACGCCGCCAGACAGGCGATATGGTGGGAGCGTCGGATCGCGATCGAACAGGTGCCGTAGGCCTTGGCCCGATCGACCGCAAGATCGATTGCGGTCGCGGTCAGCCAGACCCCCGAGATCCGCCGGCCGTCCCAGGAGGCGACAGGGCCCCGGTCGCTGATCACCTCCGGTTGACCGGTCCCCTCCATCAGGCCGTCGGTGAGCGCCGCCAGATAGGGCGGGGCAAGCTGCAGGCCGTGGGTGGTGTGCCCCATCAGATCGGCCTCCACCAAGACAGGGGCGATGACCCGCGCCTTTTCGGCATCCATTCCGGCCGCGCCGAATAGCGCTTCGGTCACAGCAATCAGATCCTGTGCGGCATAGCGAAGGTCGGCTGTCATTCTCATCCCCCTCCCGGACATCCGGGTCTCGATTTTCGGCGGAGCTTACCCCGACGTTCCGGCGAAGACACCCCACGCACGCCATTTGAATTCTGCTGTGTCTTGCCGATCCGGATGCCGCATGCTGGGATCGCGTAATACCAACAAAAACCATCTGGAGGACCGTCCATGTTTCGCGAAAACAGTCTCAAACGCCGCATCGAGGCCGGCAAACCGGCCCTCGGCGTTTGGATCCAGATGGCGGAACCGTCGATCGCGGAGATCGCCAGTCTCGCGGGCTACGACTTTCTCATTCTGGATAACGAACACGGCCACGCGTCGCTGGACACCCTGGTGCACATGATGCGCGCGGCGCAGGCCGGCGACGCCACGCTCATGGTGCGCTGCCCCGGCAGCGACGGCGACTACATCAAGCGGGTGATGGATGCGGGCGCGGAAGCCCTGATGATCCCCATGGTCGACACCCCCGAGGAGGCCCGGGCCGTGGTCAAGGCGGCCCTCTACCCACCGGCCGGACGGCGCGGCTATTCCTCGCCGACCGTGCGCGCGTCGGGATACGGGGCCGCTCCCGATCATGCGAAACGGGCCAATGCCGAGGTGTTCATCACGGTTCAGATCGAGCATACCGACGCGGTCGACCGAGCGGCCGAGATCGCGGCCGTCGACGGGGTGGACTGCGTCTTCATCGGCGCCAACGACCTGGCGGGCTCGCTTGGGCATATGGGCGATCTCGGACATCCCGAGGTCGAGGCCCGCATCCGACAATGCGAGGACGCGGTCCGAAGCGCGGGCAAGCCGCTAGGCACCATCCCGAGACCGGGGGCCTCGGTCCTGGACCTTGCCAAGGAGGACTATCTCATCCTCGCCGGGGTGGCAGACTCCTATTCCCTGCGGCAGGCCTTCACCGCCGACGTCGCCGCTTTCCGAAAGCAGACTGGAGAACGGTGAAGCCACATGTCTGGCAACCTGGACACCCATGCGTCACGTCTCGCCGTCAGACAA
>JANSYC010000035.1 GCA_024742605.1 Alphaproteobacteria bacterium
CATGCCGAGCCCACAGTTGAAGGTCCGCAGCATTTCCGGTCCCGCCACGCCACCCGCATTCTTGAGCCATCCGAATACCGGGTTGGGGCGCCAGGCACGGAGATCGATCCGCATGGCCAGATCGTCGCCGTAGATCCGCGGAGGATTTTCGATCAGACCGCCGCCGGTGACATGAACCAGACCGTGCACGCCGCCGGTCTTCAGGGCGGCGAGGCAGGGTTTCACATAGATCCGGGTGGGCGCCAGCAGGGCCTCCGCCAGGGTCTGGCTCTCATCGAACGGTGCGGGCGCGTCCCATGCGGCCCCGGCCCGCTCGACGATCCGGCGCACCAGCGAGAACCCGTTGGAATGCACGCCAGAGGAGGGCAGACCCAGGACGACGTCGCCCGCCGCCACCTGATCGCGGGTCAGGATGTTCGCGCGTTCGGCGGCTCCGACCGAAAATCCGGCGAGATCGTAGTCTCCGTCGCTGTACATGCCCGGCATTTCCGCGGTCTCGCCACCGATCAGGGCGCAGCCGGCCTGCCGGCAGCCTTCGGCGATTCCGGCGACCACGTCCCGTGCCACCTGGATTTCCAGATGTCCGGTTGCGTAGTAGTCGAGAAACATCAGTGGTTCGGCGCCCTGCACCACCAGATCGTTGACGCACATGGCCACCAGATCGACACCGACACCGTCATGGCGCTTGGCCTCGATCGCAATTCGCAGTTTGGTGCCGACGCCATCGGTCGCGGCAACCAGCACCGGATCTGTAAAACCCGCGGCTCTGAGATCGAACAATCCGCCAAATCCGCCAAGATCCGCATCGGCGCCTGGACGACGGGTCGAGGCAGCCAGCGGCTTGATTGCGTCCACCAATGCGTTGCCTGCCTCAATATCGACACCGGCATCGCGGTAAGTTAGGGGCGCGTTCCCGGACGCGTTTCGGGGTGGTTGATTGGGGTCGGCTGGGTTTATGGTCGCCTCCAACAGATGCGGATCTGCCACAATCGGCTCACGATCCGGGGGCGGTATAGCGCGAGCGGACGTGAAGGGCCATATCCTGATGGTATCGTATGGCGCACGGGAAGGATTGAATCGGATGCGGTCGGGAATTCCGGGAGGACGAACCATGCTGGGACGGCTTGTTTTGATGGTCGTGCTGATGCTGTCGGCGACGCCGCTTTCGCAGCCGTTGGCCCAGGCTCCGGCTGCGGTGGATCCCTATACGGTGCGCGACATTCGGGTCGATGCGACCGCGGATAATGCGGAGGCCGCGCGTGGCAATGCCGTCGCGCAGGGCCAGCGGCTCGCCTTCGACCGGTTGATCGAGGCTCTGGTCCCGGCGGGGGAGCGCGGACAGGTGCCGGACGTGTCCGACCAGGAGCTGGCCCGTTTGATCCTGGGCTACGAAGTTCAGGAGGAGCGCACCTCCCCGACCCGTTATCTCGGCACTCTGAGCTTCGCGTTCTCGAAAACCCAGGTGACTGATCTGCTGCGCCAGTCCGGCGCGTCCTTCGCCGCCGGTACCCGGTCGGCGCTGCT
This sequence comes from Alphaproteobacteria bacterium, assembly GCA_024742605.1. Lineage (GTDB taxonomy): Bacteria > Pseudomonadota > Alphaproteobacteria > Thalassobaculales > Thalassobaculaceae > JANSYC01. The sequence goes on from JANSYC010000035.1 coordinate 1,525, forward strand.
GATCCTTCCGATCTTCGAGACCGGCGGCGGGCGGGTGCTTTGGGAGGAGCCAAATCCCTGGCGCGAGGCCTGGTATCAGATCCCGGCGGGGGGGTCGGTGCCGACGGTGCTGCCGTTCGGAGATATTGCGGACATCAGGGACGTCTCGACCGGGCAGGCGCTGTCCGGCGATCGCGATGCCCTGATGAAACTGGCGAAGCGCTATGACGCGGACGGAGCGGCCGTGGTTTCGCTCTCGCCGCGCGCCGGCGGGGAGGCCCAATTGACCGTGCGCCGGATCGGACCCGAGGGCCTTGGCGCAATGCTGGTCGAGACGGTTCAGTTGGGCGATTCTGCGACCGAGGCTGAGCGGCTGAAGCCGGCCGTCGAACGCACGATCGCGCTTTTGGATGAGGAATGGCGACAAGACAATCTGGTGCAGCCGGGCGTTGAGACCAAGGTTCCGGTGGTCGTGCCGATCGATTCCATGGCGCGCTGGGTCGAGATTCGGCGCGCTCTGGACGGAGCCTCCATCGTGCCGCGCTACGAGGTCCTGCAACTGACTCGGTCGATGGCTGCGGTCGACCTGTTCGTGAATGGGACTGTCGAGAGCGCCGAGGCAGCTCTGGCCCGCCGAAATCTGGAGTTTGTATCGACCTACCAAGGCCTCGTTCTTAAGCAGTTCGGGCAAATCATGCCGTTTGAGCGTACGCAACCGGGTGTATCACCGGCCCTGACGGCGCCATCGTGGCCGAGCGGTGACGCGCCGTCCGCTCCTGCTCCCGGAACACCGGCTCCGGCAACCGGCGGAGTCCGCTCTGGTGGGTGAGGGGTGGTCCGTCATGCCTGAGTCTGAACGTCCCGAGCGAAACCACGGCGCCGGTCTATGACCAGTCGCGAGCGCACATGGTTCTGGATCGGCTTCCTGGTCCTGCTGACGGTCGGAGTCTACATCCTGCGCGACGTGCTTTTGCCGTTCGTGGCCGGCATGGCTGTGGCCTATTTCCTGGACCCCGTGGTCGACAGGCTGGAACGTCTGAAGGTGAGCCGAGGGCTCGGCACACTGATCGTCTTGACCGGGTTCTTCTTGGCCCTGCTCGGCGCGATCCTTTTGTTGATCCCATTGGTTCAGGCGCAGGTCGGACGGCTGTCCGAAGTTCTACCAGAGTATTCCCAGCGACTGCAGGTCGAGTTGGAACCTCTCGTCACCTTCGTTCAGAAGATGATCGAGGACGGAGACGCACAGACAAAGATCCCGGATGTCGCCGGGACCGTGTTCAACTGGGTCGGGGGGCTGGCCGGTCGGGTGATCAGCGGCGGGTTGGCCGTCGCGAACCTGTTGTCGCTGCTGGTCATCACGCCGATCGTATCATTCTACCTCCTGCGCGACTGGGATCGGATCATCGAAACGATCGATGGCTGGCTGCCGCGCGCCCAGGCGGAGGAAATCCGGGAGCAGGCCGGATTGATCGACGAGACCCTCGCGGCCTTCGTGCGGGGACAGGGTACCGTGTGTATCGCCCTGGGATCGTTCTACGCGATCGGGCTGTCCCTGGCCGGGTTGGATTTCGGCCTAGTGATCGGACTGTTCGCGGGGTTGATCTCCTTTGTTCCCTTTGTGGGCACCATCGTCGGCGGCGTCCTGTCGGTCGGCTTGGCAGTGGCGCAGTTCTCTGGATGGGAAATGGTCGTGGTCGTGGCCGCGATTTTCGTCGCGGGACAAACCATCGAAGGCAATTTCCTGACCCCGAACCTGGTTGGAGACGCAGTCGGCCTGCATCCGGTTTGGGTCATATTCGCGCTTTTGGCGGGTGGGGCCCTGTTCGGGTTCGTCGGGGTGCTGCTGGCGGTCCCGGTGGCGGCTGTGATCGGTGTGCTGACCCGGTACGCATTGGGGCGATACCTGAACAGCGCCTTGCACACGCACGGAATTCCGCCGGCGGACGAACCCGATGCGCCAGAAGCTGAACGGTCTGTAGAGGACCGGAAGGCGTGAATTCCGAGACACAAATGACGTTCGGCTTCGGATTCCGTCCGGCGCTGGGGCGCGCGGACTTTCTGGTCTCTGAGTGCAATCGGGATGCGGCGCTCTGGATCGACCGCTGGCCCGACTGGCCGGCACCGGGACGGGGCTTGGTGATCGCGGGCCCTCCGGAAAGCGGCAAGAGTCATTTGGGAGCGGTCTGGCGGGCGCGGTCGGGGGCGGTGGATATCGCGGCGTCCAGCCTGTCGGTCTCGGCGGTCCCTGACGCCCTCGGGGTCGCATCCGATGCGCTGATCGACGGCCTTGATGTCCGAGCTTCGGACGAGGCACTGTTTCATCTCTACAACATGGTCGCGGAGCGGGGCGGCTCGATCCTGATCCTGACCCGAGTCCCGCCCGCCCGGCTGGAGATCGCCCTTCCCGATCTGGCGTCGCGCCTTGCAACCCTTCCCGTTGTGACGATCGGAGTGCCGGACGAGGCCTTGCTGGCCGGGGTGCTATCGAAACACTTCGCGGATCGGCAAGTCACCGTGCACGAAGATGTTCTGGCCTATCTGGTGCCGCGCATGGAACGGTCTTTCGAAGGTGCGAGACGGTTGGCCGTGCGGCTTGACGCGCTCGCAATGGCGGAAGGCAAGCCGGTCACGAAACGTCTGGCCCGTCGCGCCCTGGACGAACAGGGGACGGACGGCGTATCCGAAGACTGAGAATCGATAGAACTGAACCACAGAAAGGGAGAACCCCATGGATTTGGGTATCAAAGGCAAGAAGGCGGTTGTCTGCGCCGCCAGCAAGGGGCTTGGCAAGGGATCTGCATTGGCGCTGGCGCGGGAGGGCGTGGATCTGGTGATCAATTCCCGGACCGAGGAAACGCTTGAGGCGACGGCGGACGAAATTCGGAAAGAGACCGGGGCAAATGTGGTCGCGGTGGCGTGCGACATCACGACACCCGAGGGCCGGGCCGCCGTTCTGGAGGCTGCTGGCGACGTCGATATTCTGGTGAACAATGCGGGCGGTCCGCCGCCGGGCAATTTTCGGGATTGGACGCCGGAGGACTGGCACAAGGCATTGAACGCCAACATGATCACCCCGATCGAGCTGATCAAGGCGACCGTGGACGGCATGATCGACCGGAAATTCGGACGGGTGGTGAACATCACCTCGGCGGCCGTGAAGTCGCCGATTCCGATCCTCGGTCTTTCGAACGGGGCCCGGACCGGTCTGACCGGTTTCATCGCCGGCCTAAGCCGTGAGACGGTCGCACACAACGTCACCATCAACGGCCTGCTGCCGGGTCCGTTCGATACCGATCGGCTGCGGGGCAATCTGAAGCTTCAGGCGGAAAAGGCCGGCAAGTCTTATGACGAGTTCGCAGCCTCTCAAGCGGCGGTGAATCCGGCGGGACGCTTCGGCAACGCCGACGAGTTCGGCGCTTTCTGCGCCTTCATGTGCAGTGCCCATGCGGGCTTCATGACCGGCCAGAACATCGTTCTGGACGGCGGTGCCTACCGCGGGACCCTTTAGTCGGGGCCGGGCGGCGGATTTATAACGCCGCGATGTCACGCCAGTGTCACGCTCGAGGCGTAAACCTCGGGCGTGGCGCGGTGACACGCTCGGCGATATCTGGTATCGCCCGGGGACCGTCTGAGAAGAGGTGGAACCTCGCCACCGGGGCGAAAGCCGAAAGGGCGAGAGAGGACCTGTCATGACCGACCAGACCACACGCGCGAGATCTTCCAGGAAACGCAGCACCGACGCACCCGTGGAGGCGGCACCGGAGACGGCTGCTGCGCCCGAGTCCGAGTCATCGGCGATTTCGATGCATGAGCCGAACCGGTTCATCAACCGCGAACTCTCGTGGCTGGCGTTCAACGGCCGGGTGCTGGAAGAAGCCTTGAACGAACTCAACCCGTTGCTGGAGCGGTTGCGGTTCATCGCGATCTCGGCTTCCAACCTGGACGAATTCTATATGGTTCGGGTGGCTGGTCTGAAAGGCATGGTGAAGGCGGGCGTGACGTCCCCCAGCGAGGACGGGCTGAGCCCGGCGCAGCAGCTGGCGGCGATCACCGCTGCCGTGTCGTCCCTGATGTCCGAGCAGCAGGTCTGTCTTCACGCATTACGCAAGGAACTGAAGACGGCCGATTTTCATTTGGTGGAGACGGAGGAGACCGATCAGGCCGATCGGGACTATCTGGCAACGATCTTCAACGAGCACATCTTCCCGATCCTGACGCCGCTTGCGATCGATCCCGCCCATCCCTTCCCGTTCATTCCTAACAAGGGAATGTGCCTGGCGATGAGCCTGCGCAGCCCGGATGCGGAGATGCAGGCATTGATCCAACTGCCGCATCAGATCGGCCGTTTCGTGCGTCTGCCGGGTGACACCATCCGCTTCATCGCGATGGAGCAGGTGATCTTGATGTTCGTGGAACGCCTGTTCCCCCGGTTCAAAGTGATCGGGCAGGGGGTGTTCCGGGTGATCCGGGACAGCGAGATGGAAATCGACGAAGAAGCCGAGGATCTGGTGCTGTCGTTCGAGACCGCCCTGAAGGCGCGGCGGCGCGGCAACGTGATCCGGTTGGCGGTCGATCGCGCCATGCCGGAGCGGCTGAAGAAGCTTGTGATCAATGAGCTGAACGTGGCGGAGCAGGACGTGTTCGCTCTGGAAGAGATGGTCGGATTGGCCGATCTCAACCAGTTGATCGTGAACGAGCGGCCGGAGCTGCTATGGACGCCTTTCAACGCACGTTTTCCGGAACGGATCCGGGATTTCGGCGGCGATTGTTTCGCGGCTATCCGGTCCAAGGATATCGTGGTCCACCATCCCTACGAAAGTTTCGATGTGGTGGTTGATTTCGTCCGTCAGGCGGCGGCCGACCCGAACGTGGTCGCCATCAAGCAGACCGTTTACCGGACCAGTAAAGGCAGTCCGATCGTCAAGGCGTTGATTGAAGCAGCCGAAGCCGGAAAATCGGTCACGGCGATGGTCGAACTCAAGGCCCGGTTCGATGAAGAGGCAAATATCCGGCTGTCACGGGATCTTGAGCGGGCCGGGGTTCAGGTGGTCTACGGTTTCGTGAATCTGAAGACACACGCGAAGATCTCGATGGTGGTCCGTCGTGAGGGCTCCAATCTGCGGACTTATGTTCATTTCGGAACCGGCAACTACCACCCGATCACGGCCAAGATCTACACCGACCTGTCGTTCTTCACCTGCGACCCTGCCTTGTGCCGGGATGCAAGCCGCATGTTCAACTACATGACCGGCTACGCGAAGCCGGAGCAGATGGACAAGCTGGCATTGTCGCCTCTGACCTTGGGCAGCACGCTGCTGGACAATATTCAGGCGGAGATCGAGCACGCCAAGGCCGGCCGGCCGGCGGCGATTTGGGGAAAGATGAACTCGATCGTCGATCCGGTCCTGATCGATGCACTTTACGCGGCAAGTCGGGAGGGGGTGCAGATCGATTTGATCGTGCGTGGCATCTGTTGCCTGCGTCCGGGCGTGCCTGGGCTCTCGGAGAACATTCGCGTGCGCTCCATTGTCGGACGTTTTCTGGAGCACAGCCGCATCGTGGCCTTCGGCGACGGGCACAAGCTGCCGTCCGACGAGGCGAAGGTCTACATCTCATCGGCGGATTGGATGCAACGGAATCTTTACCGGCGTGTGGAACACTTGGTCCCGATCGAGAATCCGACAGTTCATCGTCAAGTACTGGACCAGATCATGGTTGCGAACCTCAAGGACCAGACCAACAGTTGGATCCTCCAAGCCGACGGCAACTATCGCCGGGTTCCGTTTGGACCGGAGGATTTCTCGGCCCATACCTATTTCATGACCAACCCGAGCCTGTCGGGACGGGGTAGCGCGCTCAAGGGCGATGTTCCACAGCCGATCGACGATATGGAGCGCGTGTGACGTCTGACGCCACGATGAGTGCCGATCCCGAGGACCAAGTCGCTTCGGATCGGTCTCCCGCCAAGATACCGGGTCAAGACCCCCGGACTGTCGAAATGGGCCGCAACGACCGGGTTGGCGTCCTGGATATCGGCTCGAACTCCGTCCGCCTTGTCGTGTACGACAACGCTGGCAGATCCCCGATTCCGGTCTTCAACGAGAAGGCCTTGTGTGGCTTGGGGCGCGGGGTCAGCGACACCGGGCTCCTGCCGACCGACGGGATGGCCTCGGCGGTCATGAATATCGATCGGTTCTCGCAGATTTCCCGGGCCATGCGCGTTCGCCGTTTGGACGTGGTGGCCACATCGGCGGTACGCGATGCCGAAAATGGCCCAGGATTCGTGGGCCAGATCGAACGTCAGCTTCAGCATCCGGTGCGGGTGATCGACGGTGCGGAAGAAGCACGCCTAGCTGCACTTGGCGTGCTGAGCGCCTTTCCGGATGCAGACGGCGTGGTCGGCGATCTGGGAGGCGGCAGCCTGGAACTGATCGATGTCGGCTCGAACGCCCTTGGCGCCAAGGGACTGGGCGCGCATGTCACCATGCCGGTCGGCCCTTTGCGCCTGGGGCTGGTCGAGAGCGGCCAACGCCGGAAGTTCACGCAAATCATCGACCGGCATTTGGATGCGGCGGCCTGGCTGAAGAGCTTGAACGGCCGCACCTTGTTTGCCGTCGGGGGGGCATGGCGGAGCATCGCGAAGGCGCATATGAGCATCGTGCAGCATCCGATCGAGGTGATTCACGGCTACACGGTCTCGCGCGAGATCTTTTCCGAATTCCTGACGGATCTCGGTCAGATGTCATCCAAGGCGATCCGGTCGATCGACGGAGTATCCCGCCGGCGGGCCGATACCCTGCCGACTGCGGCCCTGGTGCTTCAGCGGGTGCTGTTGCGGGGAAAACCCAAGGACGTGAAGTTCTCGGCCTTCGGGTTGCGGGAAGGGTGTCTCTACGACCATCTGAACGCCGAGCAGCGTGCTCAGGACCCGTTGCTGCAGGCGGGGGCCGAGATTGCGCGGGAAACGAACCGGTTCTCGCCTCATCCGGAGACCATCTTCGGGTGGCTTGAACCGTTGTTCCCGAATATGGACAGGGCCGACGACCGCCTGATCCGTGCATTGTGCATGCTGAGCGATATCGGCTGGAGCGAACATCCCAGCTACCGCGGCGAGCACGCGTTCCTTCGGGTTCTGCGGATGCCGGTCGCGGGTCTGGATCATGCCGATCGGGTGTTCCTCGGCTTGGGAGTGCTGGCCCGCTATTCCGGCGGGGTGAACCTGCGAGAAGCCGAGAAGGTCATCGGCCTCCTTCTGGAGGGGCGGCGCGACCTGGCCATTCGGGTCGGCTTGGCGTTGCGCCTTTGCCTCACCTTGTCCGGCGGCGCCACGAACCTGCTGCGGCGGACCCGGATCAGACCCCATGCCGACGGGTTCGAGCTGTCCCTTACCGGTGATGCCATGATGCTGATGGGGGATGTGGTCGAGCGACGGGTTGCGTCCCTTTCACAGGCGCTCGGGCAGCCTATCCTGATCACCGAGCGCAAGGGCAAGACGCGAAAGGGTGCGTCCTGAATTCAGATCGGACATCAGGTTCCAAAAGGTTCGGCGTTGCGAATCTGCGCGAACCATTTGGGGGCCGAAACTCAGGGTCGCTGGGCGATTTCTAAGGATCGGATTTCGTTCTAGTCGTCCAGTTCCACGAGCTCGATTTTCTCGGCCTTGGAATCGTATGCGAAGGCGATACGACCGGCCTTCACCGCCAATGCGTCTTCGCCGAACACCTTCCGACGCCAGCCGCGCAAGGCCGGAACATCCGCATTGTCGTTTATCGCGATGGCTTCCAAGTCGTCGGCATTGGCGACCAGTTTCGGAGCCACGTCGTGGTCTTCACAGTTCAGGCGCAGCAGGACCTTCAGGAGGTCGATCATCGGCTGCTTGCCCGCCGGCATCTCCTGTTTTTCCTCGACCTTCGGCCAGGTCTCCTTCGGACTGTCGAGCGCCTGTTTGACCGCCGACAGAATGGCCGCGCCGGTCTTGCCGCCCGCGCTGTCGCTGTTGAAGGCTCTGGACCTTGCGAGATCGGCAGTTGTGGTCGGGCTTTGGGCCGCGATGTCGACCAAGGCGTCGTCCCGGATAACCCGGTTGCGGGGAACGTCGCGCTCTTGGGCCTCGCGCTCTCGCCATGCCGCGAGCGCCTGCAGGACCGCGAGGAATTTCGGCTTGGTGCTACGGACCTTCAGGCGTTTCCAGCTGTCTTCCGGGGCTGTCAGATAGGTCGAGGTCGCGGTCAGGGTCGCCATCTCCTCGTCCAGCCAGGACGACCGATCGGTCTTGGCCAGCCGATCCCGCAAGGCCTCGTAGCTGGGACGCAAATGGATCACGTCGGCCAGCGCATAGGTCAGTTGATGCTCCGACAGCGGCCGATGACTCCAGTCGGTAAATCGCGAGGTCTTGTCCAACTTGACCCCGGTCAGGGCCTTGACCATGCGGTCGTAGCTGATGGCATCGCCAAAACCGCAGACCATGCCGGCAATCTGGGTGTCGAAGATCGGACTCGGGACCGTCCCCATGCGATGGACGAAGATCTCGATGTCCTGGCGTGCGGCATGAAAAACCTTCAGCACGTCCGGATTTGCCAAGAGATCGTAGAGCGGCGTCAGGTCAATACCGTCCGCCAGCGGATCGACTGCCACCACATCGGCCTCACCGGCCAACTGTACGAGACAAAGCTTGGAGTAGTAGGTCTTGTCCCGCATGAACTCCGTGTCGATGGCGACATAGGGTTCTTTTGCGAGCCGAGCGCACAGCTCCGCGAGTTCGGTCGAGTCTGAGACGAATGTCATGTACTTGCTATACACCACACCCACGGGGACGCAACCACCCGCCTCGATTTGCTCCGAGATCTGTGGAGATTTGTCCGGCGATGCGCGCAGCGCTTCTGTCGGCCGGTCACTGATCGGATGCAGCCAGACTCCCACGAACCACGACTCGTGGGGACTCGAGCCGAATCGGTTCTTGCCATTTGTTCACAAATCGCTCAAGATTCGTCCCATAACAATCTGAATAACGGGGGGCATCCATGGCCAAGCATCTCTTTTGGGTAGCCGGCCTGCCGCTGATTCTCGGAGGATGTCTACCGCTTCCGTTCACGATTGCGTCATCTGCGATAACCGGGATGAGCTACCTCACAACCGGCAAGTCTGGGACAGACCATGTGATCTCCGCCGCGCGGCAGGAGGATTGCTCGCTGACCAATCCGCTCTTTGGAGAAAACGTCTGCGGGGAGATGCACCCAGATGATGACACTTATGTCGCCGTCCTGGCCTATCCCGGAGATCGAGACAATGTCGGGCGGAGCACTCGCGGAGGGGCCCTGACATCCCCGTCCTTTCCAGTCAACGCGGAAGGGCCCGCTGTACTGGCGCCCGCGCAAGTCGGGCATCAGGAGAGACTCGCCGCTCTGTCAAATCTGATGGCGCCGCCCCCTGAGATCACAATTGCAGGAATGTCTCTCGAGTCCAAACACGTCACGCAAAGGCCGCAGCGCCAGATCGTGGTCCAGACCGCCAACGCTGCGACATCGACCACTTGGGCTTCGACCGATACACGACCGAAAGTCCCGACGCGGGCCGTTGAGTTGGCGCCGTTGCCGACCCCTGGTGGGTTCGATGCACCTATCCCGTCCAAAGTCGATCGGGCGGTCGGAACGGATGTGACCGTTCCGCTCGCCAATGCCAGGCCCTCGGCTCAGCGCGCCTCGGAAAGGGCGCCCAAGATCATCGACACGCCTTCGGTCAGAGGCGATCAGCCGTCGCTTCCGCGGGTTGAGCACGGCAGCCTGGGGGCTTCCGGGCGCTACATCGTTGTCGGTTCGTTCAAAGAGCGGGACCGGGCGAATCGCCTGGCGGCGACCCTGGCGGATCATACGCCTAAAGTCCTCGCCGCGACGGTTAAGGGCGAGCGCTGGAACCGGGTCGCGGTCGGTCCGCTCAACGCGGTCGATGTCTCCGCAGCTAAGGCGTCTATTGGAACGGTTTCCGGCCGGCAGCCTTGGGTCGTGCGGCTGGAGAACCCGATTGTGCTGGCCGGCAACTGATATCGGTTTCGCCTGCGTCAGGCGGCCCGATTGAGCCTGCGGGCAGATTTTTCCCGGTACATGTTGCGGTCGGCTTCGGCCAGGACGCGTGATGCGGGAGCGGTTCCGTCATAGGCGAACATGCCCACGCTCGCCTGGAGCTGGATGGCCGTGCCCAGGTAGTCGACCATGTGACGGTTCAGCCGGTCTGCCAGACGGTCGGCACGGACTTTCCCGTCCGTTGCGTCCAGATCCGGCATCACGACCGCGAATTCGTCTCCGCCAAGTCGGGCTACAGTATCGGTCTCTCTGACATCCGCTTTGAGGACCGCCGCGACCCCTTGCAGCAGGGCGTCACCGGCGGCGTGGCCGTAGGTGTCGTTGACGAGCTTGAACTGGTCGAGATCTATCATTAGCAGAATGCCGCCCTGCCGCGCGCGCTTGGCATGGGCGAGGCCTTTCCTGAGGTCCGCGTCGAAGCCGCGACGATTGGCGAGTCCGGTGAGCTCGTCGGTTTGGGACAGACTCTCCAGTTCGTTGATGCGATCTTCCTGTCGCTGAATGCGCTTCTGGGCTTCAGTCATTGCGATGAGAGCCAGCCTCAGCGCCTGTTCGGTCTCGGCACGGGTCGAGGGAAGTTCAATCTGCTCGAACTCGACCGCATTGGAAAAGCGCGCCAGCATCCCGGTCACCTCCGCATAAAGCTTGGCACTGGGACCGTCGAGCAGTGCGGTGCTGTCCGGGGTCGCCCTGGGTGATGTGGTTGTGAGGCTCATCTCGCGTCTCCATTGCCTGGTCTTAGGAGAGGAGAAGCAAGCGCCGTGCCGCAAAACGCCGATTTCTGACCGTAACCGCAGGAAACGCCGATTTTACAACGGTTTCAGGATCGCTGAGCCTGGGTTAAGCTGGCCAAGTCGTGATGTCGGGATGTCGGTTAGGCAGAAATTGCCGACGGGTCTCACAAAACACGGCTTCGAGCGGATTGCTGGACCTGAACCGGCCTAGTTTCTATTTGGAGACGAGGAATGCGAAGAGAGACACCATCGGCAGACCGGACCAGGCCTCACACGGTGGGTTCGGTGTCCTGGGTGGCCCGTGTGTCAGTCGTCGCTGCGGGATTGGTCGCGTTTTTCATTCCGGACGCATCGGCGGCGGGCGGCGCCGCCGACCTCATTCAGCCGCATCGCGCAGTCTATGAGGCCAAATTGCTCCGAACCGCAGCAAATACTGAGGTGATCGGTGTCGAGGGACGCATGGCGTTCGAATGGAGGAACGATTGCGAGGGTTGGGGGGTGGATCAGATCTATCTCCTGAGCTTCTCCTATGCCTCCGGGGTGGGCGTCGACATTCGGTCTTCCTACAACACCTGGGAAGCCAAGGACGGTTCGCGCTATACCGCCAAGGTGGATCGGGATCGGGCCGGTGAGAGGGAAGTCTTTTCCGTTGAGGCGGCGGACGGGGAAGCGCGATTTCGCGGCGATCGAGAGGAGGTTTTTGAGCTTCCGGCCGGCACTATGTTTCCGACCGCCCACACTTTGGCACTCCTGGAGCGGGCGGAGTCCGGCCCCCGGTTCTTCAGCGTGAATGTTTTCGACGGCAGTGAGGTGGAGACCGCGAGCCTGATTTCGGCGGTGGTCGGCAAATCTCAGACCGGCCCGCCTCCGATCACACATGCGGCCATGACACCGGCCTACTGGCCGATGCAGCTGGCTTTCTTCAAGGCGAACCAGACCGAATCCGTTCCTGATTTCGAGATGCGGATTGATTTGCAGCTGAACGGCGTGGCCCGTGAACTGGTGATCGACTACGGAGAGTTCACGGTCGCGATGAAGCTCAAGGAACTGGAACTGCTAGGAGGCGGTGGCTGCTGAAACGGTCGCTCAGTCTTCGTCCGGCGGTGGTTTGTCGGACGGACTTTGTTTCATGCGTCCGGCTCCGAGGCCGCGTCCTTTGAGGATGGCTCCGTCGCCGAGTTTGGCGCGCACGCTATCCATTGCTGTTTCGACCCTGCGGCGGCGGTCGAGATCTGGTTCCGCCAAGTCGGGAGGGTCGGCCAGGGCCTCCCCGCACAGATCGGAGACGCCGACCCCGATCAGCCGAAACCGGCGGCCATCCGCCTCATGGGTCAGGATATCGTTCGCCACCCTGAAGATCCGATCCGCAAGCTGGGTCGGCGCCTGAAGTCCCCGCTGACGGGTGGAAAGCTTGAAATCCGCGGTTTTGAGTTTGAGGGTGACGGTGGAGCCGGCGATACCCTTTCGCTTGAGACGGCCCGAGACTTCCTCAGCAAGCTTCCAAAGATAGGGCCGGAGGGCCTCCGCGGTGGTGATGTCGCCATCGAAGGTGGTTTCGTTCGACACGCTCTTGACCGGAGATGACGCTTCGACACGTCGGTTGTCCTCGCCCCGTGCAAAGCGGTAAAGCCGCTGTCCCATTGCCCCATAGCGTCGCATCAGATCCCGTTCGGAATGCCCCTGCAGGTCCGCGACCCTGCGGATCCCGTCGGCCATGAGGGTCCGCTGCAAGGTCTTACCCACTCCCCAAATGATAGAGACCGGCTGCTCGGCCAGGAAAGCCGCCGCGTCAACCTTTCCGATCGCGTGAAAACCGCGCGGCTTATCCATATCGGAGGACACTTTAGCCAGGAACTTATTGTAGCTGAGGCCGATCGAAACGGTCACCCGAATGCGGTCCTCAATCCGTTTGGCGAGCCGTGCGAGGGTTTCGGCCGGCGGGCCGCCGTGTAGGCGCGCGGTTCCGGACATGTCGAGGAAGGCTTCGTCGATGGAGAGCGGTTCCACAAGCGGCGTGACCTCACGCATCATCTCTCGAATCTCGGCCCCCACCGCAGCGTATTTCGCCATATTGGGCTTGATCACGACCGCATGCGGGCAAGCGGCCAACGCCTTGAACATCGGCATGGCCGAGCGCACGCCGTGAATGCGCGCGACATAGCAGGCGGCTGACACCACGCCGCGCCGTCCGCCGCCGACGATCACCGGCTTGTCGAACAGGGACGGGTCGTCCCGTTTCTCCACACTGGCGTAGAACGCATCGCAATCGATATGACCGATCGAGAGCGTGCTCAATTCCGGGTGCCGGGCAAGACGTGGAGACCCACAGGAGGGGCAGCGGCCGATGGCTCCATGTGTCGCGGCCTTCTCCTCGTGCCAGCAGAAGCAGTCGCGGCACAAAACAGTCACGGTGAGGTATCCTGCTCATCCGGTGGCCAAAGCCAGGCGGCACCGCGGACGCCGGAACTGTCGCCATGCTTCGGTGGCCGCAGCTGGGTGCTGACTTGATCCGAGAACACGTAACGCTGCCAAACCTCGGGCAGCCGGTCGTACAGCACCCGGATGTTGGACAACCCGCCTCCGAGGACGATGACATCTGGATCGAGAATGTTGATGACGGAGGCCAGACCGCGCGCCAGCCGGTCGATATAGGTCTCCACGAAGGCCGCGGCCGCCGGATCATCTTTGGCGGTCTCGACGATCTCCGACGGGCCTGCGTGGAGCCCCGTGATCTCATGATACCAGTAGGACATGGCCGGCCCGGACAACCATGTCTCCAGGCACCCCGCCCGGCCGCAGTAGCAGAGGCGGCCGGGATTCTCGGATCTGTCGGGCATGGGCAAGGCATTGTGACCCCATTCCCCGGCAATTCCATTGGCACCGTCAAGTGCGACGCCGTTGACGGCGATTCCGGCCCCGACCCCTGTCCCCAGAATCACGCCGAAGACCACGTTGGCACCGGTCGCCGCGCCGTCACGTGCCTCGGATACGGCGAAGCAGTTGGCATCGTTCTGTATCCGAACCTGACGGCCCAGTGCGTCGGCCAAATCCCTGTCCAACGGGTGGCCGATCAACCAGGTTGAATTGGCATTCTTCACCAGGCCGGAGACCCGGGACATGGCCCCCGGAATCCCCACGCCCACTCGTGCGGCGCCAAGTCCGATCTGGCGTTCCAAACCCAAGACGAGGTCCCGGACCGCGGCGACCGTGGCATGGTAGTCATTGCGGGGCGCAGAAATACGGCGGCGCACCAACTCAAGCCCCTGAGAATCCAAGACGATTGCTTCGATTTTGGTGCCGCCCAGATCGACACCGATGCGCGGGCCGGCGGTTTCTGAAATCGACATCTTACGGCATCCGTCGATGGTGGTATGAGGGACTGAAACTGTTTATAGTCCAATATACGGTGACCCGCTCGCGCGAAGGTTAAATCCGCGTCGAGGTAAACTTGAACCAGAAGGTCGAGTGGCAACGGAATGAATTCAGCAGAGACCAATTCGGCATCACCTGGTGGCGATGAGAAACCGAAGACTGTTCTGATCGTCGAGGATAACGAGCTGAATATGAAGCTCTTCCACGATCTTCTGGAAGCGCACGGTTATGATATCATCGGAACGCAGGACGGAATGGAAGCACTTCGGATCGCTCGGGACCGGCGTCCGGACCTGATCCTGATGGATATTCAGCTTCCGGAGGTCTCCGGTCTCGAAGTAACCAAGTGGATCAAGGAAGACGACCGCTTGAAGTCCATTCCCGTGATTGCCGTAACGGCTTTTGCGATGAAGGGCGATGAGGAAAAAATTCGCGAAGGTGGATGCGAAGCGTATATCGCGAAACCGATTTCCGTTAGCCATTTTCTTGAAACCGTGAAGAAGTTTTTGAGTTGAAACTGTTAACTTGGTCGGCCTTGGAAACAAGCCGGCTTGAGGAAATCTAATGCCCGGGCGCGTCTTGGTCGTCGATGATGTGTTGCCGAACGTCAAGCTGCTCGAAGCAAAGCTGACCAGCGAGTATTTCGACGTTCTGACAGCGAGCGACGGTCCCGAGGCCCTGGCGGTGATCGAGCGCGAGATGCCGGATCTGGTGCTGCTCGATGTGATGATGCCCGGCATGGACGGCTTCGACGTCTGCCGCCGCATAAAAGCCAATCCCCGAACGACCCATCTTCCTGTCATCATGGTGACCGCGTTGAGCGATGTCTCCGACCGGGTTCGCGGAATCGAGGCGGGCGCGGACGATTTTCTCACCAAGCCTGTCGTGGACGCCGCCCTGTTTGCGCGGGTTCGATCGCTTTTGCGTCTTAAGATGATGATGGACGAATGGCGCCTGCGGGAGGCCACCTCCAGTCAGTTGGGTCTGCCGTCCCGGACAATGACGGAGTTGGATACCCTCGACGCGTCGATTCTGCTGGTCGAAGACAATGCGATCGACGCGCTCAACGTGACCGAGACCCTTCAGGCCGATCGCGCCTTGATAACTCGGGCGACCACCGGACGCGAAACCCTGGCTTTGCTGGAGCGCTGCCCGTTCGATCTGATCATCTGTAGTCTGAACCTGAACCAGGACGATGCGCTGCGCCTGACCTCCATGCTGCGGGCCAACGAAGTGTCCCGGCATACGCCGATCCTGATGGTGGGCGAGGACGATCAGACCCAACAGCTTGCGAAAGCCCTTGATCTCGGCATTAACGATTATCTGCTCAAGCCGATTGATCGGAACGAGATTCTGGCACGGGTGCGAACACAGATCCGTCGCCGCCGCTATCAGGATCTCTTAAGAGAGAACTACGAGCAGGGCCTGTCCATGGCTCTGACGGACAGTCTGACCGGTGCCTACAACCGTCGCTATCTGATGACCCATCTGGAGCGGGTTCTGGCCGATCCGGCGGCGCGGAATAAGCCACTGGGCTGTCAGATGATCGACGTGGATCTCTTCAAGCCGGTGAACGACACCCATGGCCACGATGCCGGTGACGAGATCCTGAAGGCGATCGTTCAGACCATGCGCACCAATGTGCGTAATGTCGACTTGGTTGCGCGGCTGGGCGGCGAGGAATTCGTGATTATCATGCCGGACACCCAGGAACACTTCGCCGAACAGGTTGCTGAGCGGATTCGGGACAAAATTTCCGATACCCGGGTCACACTTAAGTCCGGGGTGGAAATCGCCGTCACCGTCAGCATCGGACTCGCGATGCGGGAGCCTGACGACACGGTGGAAAGTCTGTTGAAAGCGGCGGATGTGGCGCTTTACCAAGCCAAGAACAGCGGCCGCAACCGGGTGGTCACCGGAGCCAGACCCTAGCGCCCGATCGGTCGACACAAGCCCTGTTCCAGAACCAAGCTGACCAATGCCAAAAGGCCGCGCACGGGCGGCCTTCCAGTCAGAAGCTCGGTGCATGCCTCAATCTAGATCTCAGAAGATCGGCCGACGAAGCATGCGCGAAACGCGCTTACTTGATCTTGGATTCCTTGAACAGCACATGCTTGCGCGCCACCGGGTCGTACTTACGAAGCTCAAGCTTCTCGGTCTTGGTCCGCGGGTTCTTCTTGGTCACGTAAAAATAGCCGGTCTCGGCGGTGCTGATCATCTTGATCAGAACGGTCGCTGGCTTGGCCATGCTCTTCTCCTAGTCGGCGCGAACGAGGTCGCGAAATCGGAGGGCGCAAAATAGCGACTGCCCCCCTGAAGTCAAGCGCCGATCTTGCGCCTTATATCTTTGGTCAGAGCGCGTTTGCCGGTTCCGCACGAAAGGCGATCTGCGAAGCGGCGGCGGCCTGCCGATAAAGCTCCGCGCTATGCAGCAATCGGGACGCGATGCGAACGTCGCTGTCGTCGCTGGAGGGCGGGTGGTCGCCGGTGCAATAGGTCTCCAGTTTCGATTTATCGAATTTGCTGAGTTGGTCGGCACGTCGGCGCAGCCCAAGCGCCTCGTTGGACGCGATCTGATCCAGGTGCAGGTCGGTCGTGGTGCCGTCATCCGTTCCGTAGCTGTCCTGGGTGCAGATTGAGGGAAAAACGCCGAAATGCGAGAGTGTGTAGCCGGAGGGCGCGTGCATCCTGGCGGAGGTAAAGATCAGGAAGCTCTGGTTGGGCAACTCAACGATGTTCTGGATCGTCCCCTTTCCGAACGAGCGGGTGCCGACCACCAGGGCGCGATTGGAGTCCTGAAGCGCCGACGCCACGATCTCCGACGCGGAAGCGGACCCTCCGTCGATTAGGACGACCATCGGCACCTCGCTGACGTCGTTGTTCGCGCTGGCGATATAGGATCGGCGTGATCCAAGGGTGCGGCCATTGGTCAAAAGCAGTTGGTGGCCATCCTCGATAAACAGATCGGCCACCTCGAGGGATTGAGACAGGTTCCCCCCACGGTTCTGGCGAAGGTCCAGGATAAGCCCCTTCATACCGCCCGGTATTTCGGTTTTGGCCTGGGCGATCTTCTCCCGCAGTCCGTCAGTTGTACCAATATTGAAATAGCTGATGCGGAGATAGGCGACATCCCCGACCGGTTGATAGAACACGGTCGGTTCGATCACCTGGGCACGCCGAATCTCGAGATCGAATCTCAAGGTCTCTCGGTACAGACCGACACGAACCAGCGTTCCGACCGGCCCCCGCATCAGATTCGCCACATCTTCCACGTTCAGGTTGTCAGTGGAGGTGCCGTCGACTGAACCAATAATATCGCCTTCACGCACCCCGGCTTCCTCGGCGGGAGAGCCTTCGAAGACTTTCGAGATTGCGACCGAGTCCGGGTTCGTGTTCTGGACAAGACCGGCGCCAATGCCGGAATAGCCCTGACGGGAGGCCTTGTTGACGCGGCCCTCCAGTTCATTCTCGTAGCGAGAATACCGGTCCAGGCTTTCCGTCATGCTGTCGAACGTGGCCTCGAACAGCATGCTCTCGCTGGCCTCCGCTAGTTTCGACGAGCTTCTGCGTGCGGTTTCCACGGCAAGTGCGGTTGTCTGGGCCCAGCCGGAGACATCGTCGCGTTCAGGAGCGACGAGTTCGGCGATGGATCGGTCGTCGTAGTGGATGGCGATCCGGTTTGCCCGCAGGACCATCCTGACCTTGTCGTCCAGTCGTCCGACACCGTTGAGGGAGGCGAGTGCCAGCGTGGAGGGTTCGATGGCATCGACATAGCCGTCGGCGACCGCTCCGAAGCCCGCGTAGTAGATGTCAGCTGCTTTTCCGATAAAGCCGCGGTCCACGGAATGCGGGACGCCCGGCTGGTCGATCACATCGGAAAGCCGCGGCGTGCAGGAGCCGACGGTGAGCGCCAGGGCTATGCCGATGGAAAGGCGCGAGAGCGCGAACCGGGAGCGAGGCCCGCGCCGATCTCGTCCCTCAATGCTCTTCATGCGAGTCATGCGGTCGCTTTTCCTTCGCCAGGAACGAGCCCCACGTCCGTCCTAAATCTCAGAGTGCAACAACCCCGATAGGGGATCAATATCCGGGATGCCGCAGGTGCACAATGAATGGCCAAGCAGGGACCGTGCCAACGCTCAGCGGTTCTTGCCCTTTTTCCGGGGCTTGGCGGTGCCGGGTTTCTTCCTGCGGCTGGGTTTGAACTTGCCGGCCCCTCCTTTACCCGGTCCGCCGCTCCGTCCGCGCCTTTCGATGGGCCCATGTCGAGCACCGGAGGGGGCCTTGCCTTCCTCCCCGCCGGAGACGAGTTCCAGCGCGATGGCGCCTGACGCGACCTCAACCTCGCGGACCCGCACTTCAACCCGGTCGCCCAGGCGAAACACCCAGCCGAGAGACCGGCCGGTCAACATGTGATGGATTTCGTCGTGGTCGTAGTAATCCTGCGGCAGGGTCCGGATCGGTATCAAGCCGTCGGCCCCGGTTTCGTCCAGGGTGATGAACAAGCCGAATCTGGTGACCCCGTTGATACGACCGGGGAGAACCGTGCCGATCCGGTCGGACAGATGCCGAGCCAGATAGCGGTCGAGTGTCTGGCGCTCGGCGGCAGAGGCTCGCCGTTCGGTGACGGAGATATGCTCGCCCCATTCCGGGAACTGGTTGTCGTCTTCCGCCAGCAGGCCACCCGCTCCGAAGCTCAGGCCCCGGATCAGGGCCCTGTGCACCAGCAGATCCGAATAGCGCCGGATCGGGGAGGTGAAATGCGCGTATCGCTGCAGGGCGAGCCCGAAATGCCCGAGATTGTCCGGGGAATAGATCGCCTGTGCCTGAGAGCGCAGGACCAGTTCGTTCACCATCCGCTCGAACGGCTTGCCCTTGGCCTTGGCAAGCACCGAATTGAACTGTTTTGCTCGCGCAACCTGTCCCTTCGCAAAGGGAATCTCCATGCCTTCCAGAACTTCGGATAGGGCTGAGATTTTCTCGGGCGCGGGCGTGTCATGCACCCGGTACATGCAGGGTTGATGGCGCTTCTCAAGCGTTTCTGCGGCGCAGACATTTGCCAGGACCATAAACTCTTCGATGAGCATGTGCGCATCCAGGCGATCCCGTACGCCGATTTCGACCACATCTCCGGCTTCGTTCAGGATCACCCGTTTTTCCGGCAGATCGATCTCGAGCGCGCCCCGTTTGATGCGGGCTTTACGCAGCGCATTGAACGCCCCGTAGAGCGGCTCCATTACGCCTTCGGGGATACCCTCGCGCGACCCGCCGTCAATGGCCTCCTGGACCTGTCTGTAGGTGAGACGCGCGTGGGAACGCATCAGACCCCTTGTGAACCGGTGCCGGCGCTTTTCCCCGTCCTTGTCGATCACCATCTCGACTGCCAGACAGGCCCGGTCCTCTTTCGGCCGGAGCGAGCAGAGTCCGTTCGACAACGCCTCCGGCAGCATCGGCACCACCCGGTCCGGGAAATAGACCGAATTGCCCCGTTTGAACGCTTCGCGATCCAGTGGGTCGCCGGGCTGCACATAGTGGGCGACGTCGGCGATCGCCACCAGGATCTTCCAGCCGTCCGGATTGGCCGCATCCTCGTCCGGCACCGCGTGAACCGCGTCGTCGAAATCCCGCGCATCAATGCCGTCGATGGTCACCAGCGGGATCGGCCGGAGATCTTCCCGCTTGCCCAAGGTGACGGGTTTCGCCTTCTCGGCACGGTCGACCACTGCGTCCGGGAAGAGGTCCGGGATGTCGTGCTCGTGAATCGCGATGCGGGAGAACGCACGCGGGTCGGCGGCACCGGCGAACACCTGCACGATTTTTCCATGGGGTCGCCCCATCCGGGCTCGCGGGAGGAGTTCGACTTCCACCAGATCACCAGACGCAGCACCGCCGGTATCAGCGGTCCGGATGGCGACGTCGGATTTCGCTTTCTTGTTGGTCGGGTCGACGATGCCGCCTTCCGGAGTGGCCCGGAAGATGCCGAGCATTTTGGGCTCCGCCTTGCCGATCCGCCTGATCACCCGGCCGCGATAGCTAGCATCACCCGACCGCTCCAGCCGTGCCAGCGCGCGGTCTCCCACGGCCATCGGCCCCGAGCGTCGGTCGGTAAGAACGGTGATCTTCGGAAGATTCGCCTCGTCGATCTCCTTCAGACCCGAGACCGGCCGCGCCTGCAGTTCCCCATCCCTGTCGATCCTGGTGATCTCGACCACCGCGACGTCCGGAAGCGTGCCGGGAGCGGCGGCCTTTCGTTTGCGGCCCAACTCGACCTCGCCGTCTTCGGCAAGTTCTGAAATCATCGCGCGGAGAGCCGTCCGGTCGTCACCCTTCACATTGAAAGCCCGCGCGATCTCCCGTCGTCCGACAGGGGTCGCACTCTCTCGGATAAAAGCCGCGACCTGCTCCTTGGTCGGGAAATGAGTGGGAGATTTCGCCAAGGTCAGTCGGCCGCGTCCGACGTGTTCGCGGAGGCCTTCTTGGTGGCAGGCGTCTTGGCCGATTTCTTTGCGGGGGCTTTCTTGGCCGGAGCTTTCTTGGCGGTTGCCGCCTTGGCCGTCTTCTTCGCGGCAGGCTTGGCAGCTGCCTTCCTCGCACCCTTGACCGGCTTGCCGCCACCCTTTGCCGCTTTCGCCGCAAGAATTTCGATGGCCCGCTCCAGCGTCAGGTCGTCCATCTCCTCGCCCTTGGGCAGGGTCGCGCGGAGCCCGCCATGCTGCGCATAGGGGCCGAAGCGGCCCGCCTGCACCGTGACCGGCTTGCCGTCCTCCGGATGCATGCCGAGCTCCTTGCCGGCCTTCTTCTTTGCGCCCTTCTCAGCGAGGATCTGGACCGCGTGATTGAGACCGATCGTCAGAACGGTGTCATCCGGCGGCAGGCTCACATATGTGGGGCCCAACTTGAGGTACGGCCCATAGCGTCCGATCCCGGCTTCGATCTTCGCGCCGGTCTCCGGGTGATCGCCAATCGGGCGCGGCAACGACAGAAGTTTCAGCGCCAGCTCCAGGTCGACATCGGCCGGGCTCATCTGTTTCGTCAGCGAGGCACGCTTCGGCTTGGTCTTCTCGACCGGCTCGCCCAATTGCACGTAGATCCCGTAGGGACCCTTGCGGAGGCTCACATCCTCGCCGGTTTCCGGATCCTTGCCGAGGGTCTTGGGGAGGGCGAGACCGCCTTCCTCCTCGCCGGAGGTCTTGCCGCCGGCGGCTTCCTCGAGCTGACGGGTGAACTTGCACTCAGGATAGTTGGAACAGCCGATGAAGGCACCGAACTTGCCGAGCCGCAGGGACAGCCGACCGTCGCCACAGCCGGGGCAGGTTCGGATCGGCTGGCCGTCCGGACCGGCCTTGAAGAAGTGAGACGCTAGCTCTTCATCCAGGGCGTCGATCACATTGGTGATCGACAGGTCCTTGGTGCCGTCGATGGATTTCTTGAATTCGTCCCAGAAGTCCCGGAGCACCTGACGCCATTCGAGCTTGCCGTCCGAGATCTGGTCGAGGCGGCCTTCCAGATCGGCGGTGAAATTGTATTCGACATAACGATCGAAGAAGCTCGAGAGGAAGGTTGTCACCAGACGGCCCCGGTCCTCCGGCAGGAAACGCTTCTTGTCGATCCGGACGTATTCCCGGTCCTGCAGGACCTGGAGGATGCTGGCATAGGTCGACGGGCGCCCGATGCCGAGCTCTTCCAGTTTCTTCACCAGGCTCGCCTCGGAATACCGGGGCGGAGGCTGGGTGAAGTGCTGTTCCGGGGTCACGTCCTGCCGGGCGGCGGCCTCGCCCTCGTTGACCGGCGGCAGGATCTTTTCGGATTCATCATCGCTTGCGGGCTCGTCACGGTCTTCCTGATACAGCTTCAGGAACCCATCGAACGCCACCACGGAGCCGGTTGCCCGCAGGACCGCGCGGCCCTTGCCGTCGACCACATCGATCGCGGTCTGATCCAGCTCGGCGCTGGCCATCTGACTCGCCACCGTGCGCTTCCAGATCAGCGTGTACAGCTTCCACTGCTCCGGATCGATCCGGCCCTTGAGCTGATCCGGCGTGCGGGAAATATCGGTCGGGCGGATCGCCTCGTGGGCTTCCTGGGCATTTTTGGCCTTGGCCGTGTAGACGCGTGCGGTGTTCGGCAGATAGCGGTCTCCGAACTCACTTCCGATCCGCTTCCGGACAGCACCGATGGCCTCGCCGGACAGCTGTACACCGTCGGTCCGCATGTAGGTGATCAGGCCGACAGTCTCGCCACCGATCTCGGAACCTTCGTAAAGGCGCTGGGCGAGCTGCATGGTTCGCGATGCGCCGAAGCCGATCTTGCGCGAGGCCTCCTGCTGCAGGGTGGAGGTGGTGAAGGGGGGCTGCGGATTGCGCCGGACCCGTTTCTTCTCGACCGACCCGATGGTGAAGTCACCGGTCTCAATGGCGGCGACAGCGGCTTTCGCCTCGGCCTCGCTGCCTATATCCAGCCGGTCCAGCTTCTTGCCGTCCAGGTGGGTCAGCCGGGCGGTAAACGACTTCCGGTCTTCGGTACGGAAACTGGCCTCGACAGACCAATATTCCTGCGGATTGAACCGCTCGATTTCGGCTTCACGCTCGCAGATCAGACGCAGGGCGACCGATTGCACCCGACCGGCCGACCGGGCACCGGGCAGCTTTCGCCAGAGCACCGGAGACAGATTGAATCCCACCAGATAATCCAACGCACGCCGCGCCAGATAGGCGTCGATCAGATCCTGATCCAGCTCCCGCGGCTTGGACATCGCATCCAGAATGGCCGATTTGGTGATCTCATTGAACGCCACGCGCTTGACGTCGATGCCCTTCAGGGCCTTGCGTTCCTCCAGCACGTTCCGGACATGCCAACTGATTGCTTCGCCTTCACGATCCGGGTCAGTCGCGAGGATCAGATGGTCCGCGCCCTTCATGGCATCGGAAATGGCTTTGATCTGCTTCTCGGAGCGTGGATCGCTCTGCCACAGCATGGCGAAATCGGCTTCAGGGTCGACCGATCCATCCTTTGGCGGCAGATCCCGGATATGGCCGTAGCTCGCCAGCACGTGATACTCGCTGCCGAGATATTTATTGATCGTTTTAGCCTTTGCCGGGGATTCAACGATGACGACTGTTGACATAAAATCCGCCCACTGTGTGGCGCCGCTTGGGTCCTGGCTCGAAAAACGCGGCTGGACTGCAATCCAAACTGGATCACTCCGATATCTCCAGCCGTCGTGACACGCGGTTGCCGGGGTGACGATCTATGACCCCGGCGAGCTCCGCCTCAAGCAGGACGGTCGCGACGATTGGAGAGGACAATTGGCACCCGCGGATCAGTTCGTCAACCGCCACCGGGTCCGCTCCGATGGTCTCAAGCACAACTGTGTGCGCTTTTTCAGAGGTTTGGGGGTCCGCTTGAAGCGGTGGCGGGGGCTCGAATTCCATTGCGGACGTCTCCTCCAGGCAGAGTGCTGCGAGTCCGTTGAGGATTCGGATCACGTCGTCGGCCCCTTGGATCAGATGCGCGGCGCCTTTCTGAATCAGCCGGTTTGTGCCGTCCGATCGTTTGTCGAGCGGTGAGCCCGGAACCGCCAAGACTTCCCGTCCTTGGTCCAAGGCGCGGCGCGCGGTGATCAGAGAGCCGGACCGTTTCGCAGCCTCGACCACCAGGACGCCGAGCGACAGACCGGAGATGATGCGGTTTCGAGACGGAAAATGCCGTGCCTGCGGGGTGGTGCCGATTGCTGGTTCGGCCACAACGGCCCCGTGCTCGGCGATTTCGCGGTAGAGCGTGTCGTGTTCGGGCGGATAGACCACGTCGACACCGCCGGCCAGCACCGCGACGGTTCCGGTTTCGAGCGATCCGGTATGGGCCGCCCCGTCGATACCCCGCGCCAGGCCTGAGACCACCGTGTAGCCGTAGGCCCCGATCTCCCGCGCCATCATTTCGGTGAATCCGCGCCCGTTCATGGACGCGTTGCGGGCCCCCACGACCGCAACATTCCGCGTGCTCAAAAGGCGCGGATCCCCCAGGACGGAAATCGCGGGGGGTGCATCCTCTATCGCCGCCAGTGACAGGGGATAGTCGGGCTCTCCGATCATCAGGATTTGCGCGCCGATGCGATGGTTCCAGGCGATCTCCCGTTCCGCCTCCGTGACGGACGGCACCTTGAGCGGTCTCCGCCGGCCGCCCCGGCGTGCCAGTTCGGGCAGGGCGTCAATCGCGGTCCGGGCGGTGCCGAATCTTTGCACCAGATTCCGGAACGTAACCGGGCCGATATTCTCTGTTCGGATCAGGCGCAGGCGGGCAATGCGCTCGGCTTCGGATATCTGCGACGGGTGGGAGGAAGTGTGGTCATAGGACGGGTGCATGATGCGCTCCGGAGGTCGATCTCCGGAGATAGGGAAGCCTGTGGACGAAAATCGGACCGATGGCCGATCCGGCCTCAGGTGCTATTCTTGCCGCCGAACTTGATCCGGCTCTCCTCGCCCTTCAGCAGACGCCGGATGTTCTGATGATGGCGGATCCAAACCAGGACCGCGATGGCAGCACCGACCTCGGCGAATTGCCGGCCCTCAAGATACCACGCCACCGCGGGCGCAGCGGCAAGTGTCAGCAGGGCGGCGAGGGAGGAGTACCGGGTCGGAATCGCGACCAGGAGCCAGCCCAAACAGGCGAACGCGCCAACCGCCGGTGCCAGCGCCAGCCAGACGCCCAGGGCTGTCGCCACCCCCTTTCCGCCCTTGAATCGCAGCCAAACCGGAAAGCAGTGCCCCAGTACGGCCCCCGCCGCCGCCAGGACCGCCATATCGGGTCCGAACCGCCAGGCGATCGCGACCGCCAACGCGCCTTTCCCGCCATCGAGCAGGACGGTGGCGGCGGCCAGGCCCTTACGTCCGGTCCGCAACACATTGGTAGCCCCGATACTGCCGGAGCCGATCAGGCGGATGTCGCCTGTATGGGCGAGGCGGGTGAGAACAAGTCCGAACGGAATAGAGCCGATCAGATAGGCGAGCGCAAAGGCGGCGTAGAGCGGCCATGTATAGGCGAAGGTTCCCAACGGATCGGGCATCTGCTCACATCCTGATCAAATCAACCCGCGTCATACCCTCTATAGCGCGTGGGCTTCAAGGCTTGCGGCCGTCGCGGCCGCGAAGCGGGCTCCGAACATGTCCTCGCGGGACTCTGCATCCGCATTGAAGACCATCTGGCCCTTATGGATGGTCCGCCAGACCCGCCCTTGCACCGGACGCCCGTCAAATGCGCTGTTCTTTGATTTCGTGTGCCATTTCGAGGCATCGATCCTGGTTCCGATGTCGAGATCGAAAATGACCATATCGGCCCAGCTTCCCTTTGCGATCCGACCGTAGTCGAGCCCCAATATCTCCGCCGGACGGTGGGTCAATCTTGAGATTACGTCGAGAAACGGCATCTCCTTCCGATGGGCCAGCTCCAGGCTGATCTGAAGCAGACTTTCCAGGCCGGTCACTCCGGGCATCGCCTGGGCGAACGGAACCCGTTTGCTGTCCTGATCCTGCGGTGCGTGGTCCGAGGCGATCGCGTCGATTGTGCCGTCGGCCAATCCCTTGATAACGGCACGCCGATCCGCGTCGCTTCGCAGCGGAGGCGAAACCCGCGCAAAGGTGCGGTAGTCGAGGATCGCCTGCTCATCGAGCGCAAAATAATGTGGTGCGGTGTCGCAGGTGACGTTCAGACCGTCCGATTTCGCCTTGGCGATCGCCTGGATCGCCTCGGCCGTCGAGACGTGCGCCGCGTGATAGCGCCCCCCGGTCAGCCGGACCAGCCGCAGATCCCGCTCTATCATCATGACCTCGGCGCAGGAGGGGATGCCGGACAGGCCCAGTCGCGTGGCGATCTCGCCTTCATTGGCACAGCCCTCGCGGGCTAGGGCGGGGTCCTCGGGATGCTGGATGATCGGTTTGCCGAGCCGTGAGGAATAGGACAGCGCCCGGCGCATCACCAGACTGTCGACGATCGCCTTCTCACCGTCGGTGAACCCGACGGCTCCCGACTCCGCCAGCAACCCCATTTCCGTCATCTGTTCGCCGCGCAGGCCCTTGGTGGCGGCTGCGTAGGGATGCAGGTTGATCAGGCCGACCTCGATCGCCCGCCGTTCGACGAACTCGAGCAGGGAAGCGTCGTCGATGATCGGATTGGTGTTCGGCAGGGTGGCTATGGTCGTGACTCCGCCCGCGGCGGCGGCCTGCTGCACCGAGGTCAGGGTCTCCATATGTTCTTCGCCGGGTTCGCGCACCTGAACGCGCATATCCACCAAGCCCGGGGCGAGGCATCGTCCGCCGCAATCCACCACGTCCACATCTGCCGTGGTAGTGTCGATGAACAGCTTCGGGCCGGAATCCAGGATCCTTTGACCCTGGGTCAGGACCGCGCCCCGCTCGTCAAGCCCGGAGGTCGGGTCCAGCAGGCGGGCATTCTTGTAGAGGACGGGTCGCATGCTGAGATCCTTCACGCCGCACCGGCGGCGTAGGGGTCGTTCTTGGCCCAGGGTTCGGTCTGATTCTCGACCAGAGCCTCAAGCACCGCCATCCGGACCGCCACGCCCATCTCCACCTGCTCGCGGATCAGAGACCGGTCGATGTCGTCGGCCACCACGCTATCGATCTCCACGCCCCGGTTCATCGGCCCCGGATGCATGATCAGCGCATCGGGCTTGGCCAACCGAAGCTTGATTTCGTCCAGGCCGAAATATCGAAAGTACTCACGGACCGACGGCACGAAACTCCCGCGCATCCGCTCGGTCTGCAGGCGCAGCATCATGACGATGTCGCAGCCTTTCAGGCCAGTGCGCATGTCGTGGTGCACTTCGACCCCCATCCGCTCGATCCCCGAGGGCAACAAGGTCGGAGGTGCGACCACCCGGACGCGGGCGCCCATGATCGACAGAAGATGGATGTTTGATCGCGCGACGCGGCTGTGGGTGACGTCTCCGCAGATCGCGACCTCAAGCCCTTCCAGGCGTCCCAGCCGGCGACGTATGGTCAGCGCATCCAGCAGCGCCTGGGTGGGATGCTCGTGGCTGCCGTCACCGCCGTTGACCACCGCGCAATTGACCTTTTGCGCCAACAGTTGCACGGCCCCGCTTTCACCATGCCGAACAACAAGCGCATCCGGATGCATGGCGTTCAGCGTCATGGCGGTATCGATCAGGGACTCGCCCTTTTTGATCGAGGAAGTGCCGACCGACATGTTGATCACGTCGCCGCCCAATCGCTTGCCGGCCAGCTCGAAGCTTGTGCGCGTGCGTGTGGAGTTCTCGAAGAACAGGTTGATCAGGGTGCGGCCCCGCAGGGAGGCGTTCTTCTTGTCGGCGCGCCGGTTCTGTTCGACATATCCGTCGGATCTGTCCAGTAGGTTGTCGATGTCGGAACGGGTGAGCCCTTCAATCCCCAGCAGATGGCGGTGGGGATATCGCGGGGGGGCCTCGGTACCCGAGGACCTGTCCTGTGGGTCAATCATTGTCATTAAAGCGCCTTTATATGCGCGTGATCGGGCGGGGGCAAGCGACCGATTGGGACTCGGCAAAAGCCCTAGCTATGTGGTCCTCTGGACCTGGCTTCCCGGACCGTCGCCTCGAAAAGAATCGCTAGGCACCGAAGCGGCAGCCCCAGCAAGTGTGGCGCCCTCATCGAGCCACGCGCGCACCCAATACCTTTCCTGGCTTAGCTTCGGATCTGAACACTCTGGATGCCGGAGCTTGCCGCCGATACTGCCGGCACCTTGGTCGCGCAGCCGCTCGGTTTTCAGAATCGCATTGTTGGTCGAATGAGTTATGGTTCAAGCGCTTCTGATGTAAAGCCGTGGATTGTATTTCTCACATTCAGAAACAAGGCTGTTATTCATAACATATTGGATTGTATTAAAAATTAAGCTCTTCCTAATTGCTTCGCGCGTCGGCACGAGATGTGGATTCAGGAGCTGATCCGTGGTTATCTCGCACCCGTTATCGGTGTGACTTATGCTTCAGGCGCAAGAAGGGCAATTTGACCGTGGCGGATCGAGACTATGCGGTAGCGGCGATGACTCTTGATGCGTTGACCCATCCGGAGCATCGGGACATGTTGGCCTATTGGCAGGCTCGCAGGGGCGAGAGCGGCGTACCGCTGCGCAATCGGTTCGATCCCCTGGATTTTCCCGCCCTCTTGCCGCGCATAGCGGTGATCGAAGTGGTCGATGCTGACGGAAAAGTGCGGTTCCGGTATCGGCTCGCGGGAACCGAGATCGCGTCCCGCGCGGGTCGCGATCCGACTGGAAAATTCTTCGAGGACCTATACGAAGGCCCCTATCTGGAAAGCGCGACCTCGACATATGTTGAGTTGATGAAGTCGGGCGTGCCGCACTATTCCCAGCGGGTGTTTCCGATCGGTAACGGGGTCAGCGATCTGCGCTATGATCGTCTGATCCTGCCGTTCAGCTCCGACGGAGTCCGGATTGACCAGTTCGTGCTGCTGATCGTGGTGATCGAGCAGACAGGCACGCCGACTCAGAAGGGCAGCTTCAGGGGATACGGCAACGCTTGACCTGCGTCAGGCCGGATACCAGCGCGGCGGCCGCTTCTCCAGAAAGCTTGCGAGTCCTTCGGTCGCCTCCTGGGTCTGGCGCTTGGCGGCATGCTCATGCACCAAAGCCTCGAAATGCACCTCATCGAGAATCAGGCCCGATTCCACCAGCGCGCGTCGCTTCGTCTGGGCAAGGGCTTCGGGGGCCGACATCAACAGTCCGTCGATGATCGGCGCGGCCGCATCGTCAAGCGCCCCCTCGTCGCAGACCTGATGGACCAAGCCGAGGGCGCGGGCCTGCTCGGCGCCGAATCGCTCACATGTCAGAGCCCAGCGCCGGACTTCCCGGACCCCGATCGCGGCATTGAGATGCGGCACGATGATGCCCGCCATGACACCCCAACGCGCCTCGGTGATTGCGAACTGGGCATCTGTCGACGCGACCACGATATCGCAGGCGGCGGCCATCCCGGTTCCACCGCCAAAGCATCCGCCATGAATCAGGGCGAGGGTCGGCTTCGGAAACTCGGTCAATCCCCGAATGGCACTGGCGGTGCGCCGGGACACCACGACGTTCTCG
The DNA here is from genome assembly GCA_024742605.1 of Alphaproteobacteria bacterium. Taxonomy (GTDB): domain Bacteria; phylum Pseudomonadota; class Alphaproteobacteria; order Thalassobaculales; family Thalassobaculaceae; genus JANSYC01. The sequence continues at coordinate 30,788 of JANSYC010000035.1, forward strand.
TCGGGTGACAGGGTGCCGATCTCCTTCAGCCAGGACAGATCCGCCCCGGCCTGGAAGTGCCTGCCGTTGCCCCGCAGAACCACCAAACGCACCCGGTCGTCCGTTCCCAGGACGGTAAAGGCATCGATCAGGCCCTGGACGACCTCTCCGTTGTACGCGTTGTTCCGGGCCGGGCGGTTCAGGGTCACGGTCCCGACGCCACGCGCATCTACCGATCTCAAGACCGTGCCGCCGCCGTGTTCAAACTGCTCGGGGGATGTCATGGCATTACCTCGTCGAGTGATTTGGAGAGATCCCGCGCGCAGGCCCGGATCAGTCTATGGGAAGCCGCGACCGTCCGAGTGAGCGACAGGAAGGCGTGCGGCACGCCGTCGAATATCTCGAGATGGCCCGGCACACCCGCCGTTCGCAACCTGGCGTCGAGCCCGATCGAATCGTCCCGCAGCACGTCCAGACCGGCGGCGTAGACATAGGTCGTCGGCAGGTTCGCCAGGTCCGCCTTCATCGGCACCGCGAGCGGGTTGTCGTAATCCTCCGGACCTCTGAGGTAGAGATCGAAATACTGCAGCATCCCCTCGCGGGTCAGCCCGAACTGGCTCAGGGAGCGGTAGGACTCGGTCTCGAAATCCGCCCCGGCGACCGGATAGATCAGCCCCAGCGCCGTCAGAAGCTCGGGGTCGGTCTCCCGCAATACGAGGGCGGTGGCGATGGCAAGATTTCCTCCGGCGGAATCTCCGGCGATGGCGATCCGGGCCGGGCAGAACCGGAACTCCGAGGCGCGATCCCGGCAGTGGCGGGTGACCGCGACGATCTCCTCGAGGGCGCCGGGAAACTTCACCTCGGGCGCCAGGGAATAGTCCACCGCGACCACGCAGGCGCCGGTCTGCAGCGCTAGGTAATGCATCGCCCTTCCATGGGTCTCGAGGGAGCCGACCACCCAGCCGCCGCCGTGCAGATAGACCACCACCGGCACCGGATCGAGCGTGTTCGGATAGAGCAGGCGGACCGGAACCGGGCCGTTCGGACCGGGCATCTCCGTGTCTACGATTTTGGCCAGCTCCGGCCGGTCGGCGTTCCACCAGGCGCGCTCCGCCTCGACCCGGGCGCGCATTTCGGCGGGCGTAAGGTCGGTACGTCCGTCGTCATGGCCGAGCTCGGCGGTGATCCGGGCCATCCGACCCCAGGCGTCCGGCATGTCGGGGTCGATATAGGGGGCTGTCTCTGGGTCGGTCATGTCCGCCACGGATCTGTTTGCTCAAGATATTCGCTCGGGGCCGCAAGCGTCGCTCCCGGTGCGGAAAATGACAAGGCGCCGCGCGGGAACGGACTCGTTCACCCTGGGCATTGGTTCCGACAGCGCCACATGCATATTGTGTCGAAACACTCATCGAAGGACCTCAGATGCCAACCGAAGTGACCGTTCTGGCCTACGCGGGCGTGCTGCAGTTCGTCCAGTTCATCGTGATGGCGGTGCCCGCCAACCAGCAGCTCGGGACCGACTACACGGCCGGCGCCCGGGATGAGCCTCGGCAGTTGACCGGCCTTGCGGCGCGGCTGAACCGGGCCATGCAGAACCATTTCGAGGGGCTGATCCTGTTCACCCTCGCGGTCGTGGTCGTCACTCTGGGTGACCGGTCGAGCGGCCTCACCGAGGCCTGCGCCTGGACCTATCTGGGCGCCCGTATCCTGTATGTCCCGGCCTATGCGAGCGGGGTCAAATATGTCCGGTCTATCATATGGGCGGTGGGCTTTCTGGCGACGGCGGTGATGCTGATCGCAGCAATCCTCTGACCGGAACGGCGGAGTGAGCAGCATCGGCATGACCCGCAGCCGGAGTCCGAACCCAATCTCCATTCGGGTCCCTGCATCCGACGACCTGGACGCCATTTCGGCGCTCTACGCGGTCTCCTATGGTGGCTTGCTGGCGGACGACTACACCGCCGAGGAGCTTGCGGGGATCGTTCCGCTGGTCGCCACCGCCAAACCGGAGTTGGTCGGCTCCGGCCGGTTTTTCGTGGCCGAGGACGGTGCCGGTCTGCTCGGCGCCGGCGGCTGGAGCCATGAGCGGCCCGGCACCCAGACGGTCGAGCCCGGTGTCGGCCATGTCCGGCATGTGGCGGTGCATCCGCGGGCGACCGGACGGGGCGTCGGCCGGGCGGTGCTGCGCGCCTGTCGCGATCAGGCGGAGGCCGAGGGCGTGGCGCATCTCGAAAGCTATGCGACCCTGAATGCCGAGCCGTTCTACCGGTCGCTCGGGTTTCGACCCCTGGCACCGATCGACGTTCCTCTGAGCGAGACCGTTGTCCTGCGTTCGATCCGTATGGTCCTCGACCTGACCTGACCTGACATGCAGGCTTTGCACAGCCGGGCACTTCCTGCTTGGATCGTGCTCGGGATCTGATCGGGAAAGGATGCGCCATGGCGGTCGAGCGGGTGGAAACGGTCGTGGTCGGCGGCGGGCAGGCGGGCCTCGCCATGAGCGAGCATCTGAGCGCGCGCGAAATTCCGCATCTGGTGCTGGAGCGCGGGCGCATCGCCGAGCGCTGGCGGTCCGAGCGCTGGGACTCCCTGGTCGCCAACGGCCCCGCCTGGCACGACCGGTTTCCCGGCCTCGGCTTCGACGATCTCGACCCGGACGCCTTCGCGCCGAAGGAGCGGGTGGCCGCCTATTTCGCCGAATACGCCGCCCAGATCAAAGCCCCGATCCGCTGCGGCGTCTCGGTCACCGAGGTGCGCCGGATCGAGGGCACGCCCGAGTTCCGCGTCGAGACCTCGGACGGCACCATCGACTGCCGCTATCTGGTGGCGGCGACCGGCCCGTTCCAGCGCCCGATCATCCCGCCGCTGATCCCCGAGACACCCGGTCTGCTGCAGATGCATTCCAACAGCTACCGCAATCCGGACCAGCTTCCGGAGGGCGCGGTTCTGGTGGTCGGCGCGGGCGCGTCCGGCAGCCAGATCGCCGACGAGCTGCTGCGGGCGGGCCGCAAGGTCTACCTCTCGGTCGGCCCGCACAGCCGCTATCCCCGCCGCTACCGGGAGCGGGACTACTGCTGGTGGCTGGGGGTGCTCGGCCGCTGGGACCACGACGCGCCGGAGCCGGGGCTGAAGCACATCCCGATCGCGGTCAGCGGCGCCCATGGCGGGCGCACCGTCGATTTCCGCGAGCTGGCATCGCGCGGGATGATCCTGGTCGGCCGCACCGAGGCCTATGAGGACGGCGCCCTGCACTTCGCGCCGGGTCTGTCTGAGGTGCTGGCGCGCGGCGATGCGGGCTATCTCTCGGAGCTGGATCAGGCCGACGCCTATGTCGAGCAAAACGGCCTGGACCTGCCCGAGGAACCCGAGGCCCGTGTCCTGCTGCCGGACCCGGACTGTGTGACCGACCCGATCCTGAAGCTCGATCCGGTGCGGGACGGGGTCGGCACAGTGCTCTGGGCGACCGGCTACGGCTACGATTTCAGCTGGCTCAAGCTCGACGCGTTCGACGAGGCGGGCAATCCCAAGCACCTGCGCGGCATCTCCACCGAGCCCGGCCTTTACTTCATCGGCCTGCCTTGGCTGTCCCGCCGCGGCTCGTCCTTCATCTACGGCGCCTGGCACGACGCCATGTACCTGGCCGACCAGATCGCCACCCGGCGCGGGTATTTCGCGTACGACGCGCAGGTGCGGGGCCGGTGAGGGGGCGGCCCTGGGTGGGGCGTTCACGGGCGGGCTATGGTCGATTGATATGCGTAGCCGATCTTTTCAAGAACCGGTGCTCTGCACGCGACGCACGCCAGCCACGCGTTCAGGTCCAATCCAAACGACCTTCGGGCATGCCTACTTCACGGATGCCGACCTGTTTGGCTCGACGGTTCGGCATGCTCACAGAGTCCGAGGATCTTCATGATGATTGGCGTCCCTGTGGTCACCGATTTGATGATGGGGTTGGGATTGATGACGGTTGGGGCGCTTCTCATGCCACTGGCCGCCCGGTGGATGGAGCTCAGCTATCCGGATGACGAAGCTTACTTCCTCACATCGATGGTTGGGGTTGCCCTCACCGCTGTCTTTTCCGGCGGCATCGCCGGTTTCGTCGCTGCGTCCTTTCTGGTCGAAGGGATATTGAGGGTCGCAGTCCTTGGAATCGGGGCTGTCCTAAGCATCGCGCTGATCGTTGTTTTCTGGCGGCTCCTGCGGAAGACCCCACTGAGATCCGAAGGCTCGGACAAAGCTCCAGACACTCTGTTGCATCGGGCATGAGCATGAGCATGAGCATGTCCGTAACGGTTCCGTCGCCACCTATGGCAGCCGCGTCGCCTCAATCTCAACTGTCCGCGCTCTTGGGCGTGGTCACAGCCAGCTGTCTGATCGCGTTAACACTGGGCTCCGTACCGCCCCTGATTGCGTTTCTCTTGTGTAGGGTTCTCGAGGCGCCTTTTTGGATGACGATGGCAGTAGAGGGCCCTGCCGTTTTAATTTCGGTCTTCGGTGTGGCGTGGTTCAGCAGGCAGGCATGGGTGTACGAACGCGGCCATTCGTCTGCCTCCCGAGCGCCAGATCCCGGTCAGACGACCGCTATCGTATCCTGATTGGGCCCGGCCGGGTTGAGCCTGAGCCTCATATCCGGTTTTCATTGACAACACTTCGGACGCGGATGGGACTCTGGCATGATTGTCGCGGCATTGCTGATATCTGGTTTTGCTCTCCTCGTGGTCGGCGGTGAATTGCTGGTACGGGGTGCGGTTCAAGTGGCGTCACGGCTCGGCGTATCGCCCCTGATCATCGGCTTGACCCTGGTCGGGTTTGGCACCTCGACGCCGGAGCTTGTGACGTCTGTTCAAGCAGGCCTTAGCGGGTCTCCGGGGATTGCATACGGAAACGTCGTTGGCTCCAACATCGCCAACATTCTTCTGATACTGGGCTTAGCAGCAATCATCACGCCGATCCTCGTGAGCGCCAACGCGCTGAAACGCGACAGCACCGTCATGGTCGGTGCGGCGGTTCTGTTTACCTGTCTCGCTTGGTCCATGCCGTTCGGCGTGATGGTTGGGGTGGTTTTCGTCGGCTTCCTGGCGACCTACATCCTTTTTGCCATTTGGCAGGAACGGCAGGTTGTTGGCTCGGATCACGGCGCGGTGTTCGACAAGAGCGCGGCCGCACAGCTTGCAGATCCGGCTCTGCAGCCGGCTCAAACCAAACCAGGATCGCTGATCCTTTCGCTTGCTATCGCGATCGCCGGACTGGTCGCCGTGATCATCGGTGGCAAGTTTCTGGTGGATGGAGCCGTTCAACTCGCACGGAGCGTTGGCATATCTGAGACAGTTATCGGGCTTACGATCGTCGCGATCGGGACATCGCTTCCGGAGCTTGTGACATCTGTCATGGCCGCCCTTCGCAAGGAGACGGACATGGCCTTCGGAAACATTGTCGGATCGAACATCTACAACATTCTCGGGATCGGCGGCGTGACCGCACTGATGGCACCGAGCAGCATTCCACAACAGATCATCGAATTTGACAGTCTGGTTATGGTCGGTGCTTCGGCCATCCTCCTGTTCATGGCGGCATCGCATCTTCAGATCAGACGGATGGAGGGCGCAGTTCTGCTTTCCGGCTATATCGGTTATGTCGCCTGGATCTGGCCGATCTGACGCTTCCGAACGCGAAGTCTGTTCCTATTCGACCATTTCCCCCACTTCCACTCCCCCCATCCGATCCCCTACCATTCCGCCAACACATTCACCTCCCGTCCCGTCACCATCCCGGACCCCGCCCCATGCCAAAGATCAATTCCCAGCGGCTCATGGCCGACCTTCAGGAACTCCGCTCCATCGGCGCCGTCGAGACCGGTGTCGTGCGGCAGGCGTTGAGCGAGAAGGACATGGAGGCGCGGCGCTGGCTGAAGGCCAAGTTCGAGGAAATCGGGCTGGCCACCACGATCGACGGGGTCGGCAATGTGCTGGGCCGGTCGACCAAGAACGGTCCGGCGTTGCTGGTCGGCTCCCATTCCGACACCCAGCCGCGCGGCGGCTGGCTCGATGGCGCACTCGGGGTGATCTACGGGCTGGAGATCGCCCGCGCCCTGGCCGAGGACCCGGAGACCGCCGATCTGGCCGTCGACGTGGTGTCCTGGCAGGACGAGGAGGGCTCGTTCCTGTCCTGCCTGGGCAGCCGGTCCTGGTGCGGCACCCTCGACCCCGAGATGGAGAAGGCGGCGACCAACAAGGAGGGGGTCAAGCTGACAGACGCGATCGCGGCCGCCGGGCTGACCGATGTGCCCCGGCTGCGGATCGAGGACGGCCGCTATCGCGGCTATCTGGAGGCGCATATCGAGCAGGGCGCCAATCTGGAAGTGGCCGGCGAGCAGATCGGCGTGGTGACCGCCATTGTCGGCATCCGGGCCATGCGCTTCTGCTTCCACGGCGAGCAGAACCATGCCGGCACCACCACGATGGCCCGGCGCAAGGACGCCGCCACCGCCATGTACGAGCTGGCGCACCGGATCAACCAGGACTTCCCCAAGGTGGCCGACGAGGCGACGGTCTGGACCATGGGCCGGGTGGTGGTCGAGCCGGGCGCCCCCTCGATCGTGCCGGGCTATGCCGAGATCGGCCTGCAGTACCGGGACCGGAACGAGGCGATCCTGGACAAGTTCGAGGAGATCGCCAGCGGCATTGCCGACGAGATCGCCGCCCGCGGCAAGATCAAGGTGGAGTACGAGCGCACCCGCGCGCCGATCCGCCCCTCCGAGATGGACGAGGGCTTCCAGGCCCATATCGCCAAGGCGGCGGCGGACCACGCGCCGGACAAGTGGCGGCATATGCCGAGTGCCGCAGGCCACGACCCGATGGTGATCTCCGACAAGCTGCCCTGTGCCATGCTGTTCATCCCCTCGATCGACGGGGTCAGCCATGATTTCGCCGAGAACAGCCATGAGGAGGACATCATCCTCGGCTGTCAGGTGCTGGCCGACGCGACCGCCAGCATCCTCGCGGAGGGGCGTGGGTCGTGACCGATATCGAGGCGGCGGCGGAGATTCTGGCCCGGGCGCGGCTGGACGGCCCGCCGACGCCTGTTCCAGCTAAAGGCTGGGGCCCGCAGAGCATCGCCGACGGCTACCGGGTGCAGGCGGCGGTCCATCGGGTGCTGGGGCCGCAGGGTTACGGCCGCATGGTCGGCCACAAGATCGGCTGCACCACCAAGGTCATGCAGGCCTATCTGAAGATCGACCATCCCTGCGCCGGCGAGGTGTTCCAGAGCACCGTGTTCCGGGGCTCGGCCGAGCTGCCGCTGAAACGCTTTCATCGGATCGGCGTGGAATGCGAGATCGCCGCCCGGCTGTCCGAAGACCTGGTGGACGGCCCGTTCACCCGGGACAGTGTGGCCGGCGCGGTTGGAGTCCTGATGGCGGGGATCGAGCTGGTCGACGACCGCTACGAGAGCTTCCCGGATTTCACGGCCCCGGTGCTGATCGCCGATGATTTCTTCAACGCGGGCGTGGTTCTGGGGCCGGAGGTTGCCGACTGGCGCTCGCTGGACCTGGCGACCCTCGTCGGCGTGATGGAGATCGACGGGAAAGAGGTCGGCCGCGGCGTCGGGGCGGATATTCTGGGTCATCCGCTGAACGCGCTCGCCTGGCTCGCCGAGCATCGGGCCGATCTCGGCCTGCCGCTGCGCGCGGGGGAGTTCGTCATGCTGGGCAGCGTGGTGAAGACCGTGCATTTCGAAGCACCGGCAAGTGTTCGCATCTCCTTCGACGGACTGGGTGAAGCGTCGGTGCGGTTTACCGGCTGACCGGCGTTCTCTCTCCGTTGCGGTGAAACTTAAGCAATATTAGTTCATACCTAATTAAACTTTTTGCCTTAACCGTAATGTTTCCGGCTTGCCAAAGAGATGGCGCAACGGCGCCTTGCTTGGCCGGATCAAACGGGAGAGCAAGAGATGACCCTGATTTCGAACCTACGGATCGCGGGCCGACTTTATGGCGGTTTCGGTGTGGTCCTAGGGCTGCTGCTTGTGCTGTCGGCGGCGGTGATCTTCAACCTGTTCCAGACCACGAGCGATGTGGTCAGCTATCGCGGCCTGG
>JANSYC010000021.1 GCA_024742605.1 Alphaproteobacteria bacterium
CCTTTTCCAACTCAGCAAGGGCGGCGAACGGAACGTCGCCGACGATCTGAAGACCGACCGGGAGCGCCCCTTCGCCGACCCGAAATGGAAGGCTGATCGCCGCCGTGCCGGTGGCGTTCGCCAATGCCGTCAGATCCGCCTGATTGGCCGGTGCGTCCTGGGTGAAGGGAAAGCTGACCTGCGGAGCCGTCGGCAGCAGGACTCCATCACATTTTGTCAGCACGTCAGCCAGCACCGGTCCGGCGGCATCCAGCACGGCCCGGCGCGCCGCCACCTTGTCCGGCGGCGCCTTGAGCCCGTAGTCGAGGAACCCGGTCAACTCGGACGACAGCGCGTCCGGTCGTCTCGCCCGGATGGCGGACAAGGCCTCAGCCCCCTCCGCGACCACGATCAGGAGCCCGGCCTTGCGAAGTTCCGCCAGATTGATGCCGAGATCAATCTGCTCAATCTCCACCACCGCACGCAGTCGGGAGACGGCGGAGTCAAAAGCCGCGCTCACCTCTTCATCCACTGCAACACCCGCCATGGCCTTCGGCACCGCCAGCCGAAGCGGGCGGCCGAGACTCCGACCCTCGACCCCCGTGATCAGCCGCATCGCGAGTGCGGTATCGGCCACGCTCGCTGTCAGCGGCCCGAGATGGTCCAGGCTGGGAGCCAAGGGGAACACGCCGTCGAGCGGCAGCACATCCCGCGCCGGCTTGAACCCCACGCATCCGCAGTAGGCGGCGGGCAGCCTTACCGAGCCCATGGTGTCGGTTCCGAACGTCAGCGCCAGCCACCCCGCCGTGACCGCCGCCGCCGACCCGCCCGACGAGCCTCCCGGGGTGAATCCGTGCCGGATCGGATTGTGGACGGCACCATGATGCGGGTTGTCCGAGGTCGCGCCCAAGGCCGCCTCGTGCATGGCCAGCTTGGCGATCGGGATCGCCCCCAGAGCCCGCAGCCGCGCTGTGATCCACGCATCGGTTTCCGCAACCCAGGAGGCGCCGAGACCGTTGGTCATGGGCCAGCCCGCGACGTCGATGTTGTCCTTCAGGCCGACCGGTACGCCGTCCAGTTCCGACAGCGGCGCTCCGGCCGTCCGGCGGGCATCGCTCACCCGGGCCGCCATCCGCGCCTCGGCCTCCGCAAGATACCAGACCGCGCCGAGATCCGGGTTGTCCGCCGCGATTTTGGCCAGCGCCCGCTCGACCAGGTCGACCGCGCTGGTCCTGCCAGCCGCCAGATCCGCTGTAACCGTCGCCAACCGCATCATCACTCTACCACCAGACGTTTCGGTTTCTGCCGGCTCTCGACCCCGGTCAGAGAAGCGGTGCCGCCGGGCGCGGTCAGATCGACCCGGATCGCGATGCCGATCCGCTGTTTCAGAACGTCCTCGGCACGGGCGCGCAGGCCGTCCGACAGGGTCGCGGTCTCCGCAAGGACCCGCAGACTGTCCCGACCGCTCTCATCCCGCTGGACCACACAGACATACTCTCCAGCCAAGCCCTCGACCGATGCCAGAGCCGCGCCGATCGCGGTCGGGTAGACGTTGATTCCCTTGATCTTGACCATATTGTCGGACCGGCCCAGAAATCCCTCGATCCGCCGGAACGGCAGGTCGAGCGGATTGGCGCCCGGACGGACAGCGGACAGATCCTTGGTGTCGAACCGGATCACCGGATAGACGCCATGCTTGAACAGACAGGTGACGCAGACATTGCCGGGCTGACCGTCCGCCGCCGCCAAACCGGTCTCCGGGTCCAGAAGCTCGACCAGCTGTGCGTCTTCCATCAGATGCAGGCCGTCCCGCTCCGGGCCCTCCGCGGCAATCGTTCCCGTGTCCCCGACGCCGTACCAGTCATAGGCCTTGACGCCGCCCCAGGCCGCCTCCAGCGCCGCCCGCGTATCGTGGGCGATGTGACCTGAGATCATGCGGAGCGGAATCCGGACACCCTCCTGTTGCGCGATCTCGGCCAGTCGGAACAGATAATCGCCAAACCCGACCAGAACGGTCGCTCCGAAGCGCTCCATCAGACGCACCTGCTGGACCGAGGGAGTCTCCGCGCCCGTACCGCCGGTGATCAGCAGGGCCTTGGTGAAGTGCAGCAGGGTCTCGCGGATATAATGCCCACCGTTGACCGTGCCGAAGCCGTAGACCGAATGCACCACGTCGCTGTCCACGATCCCGTGCAGCCGGTAGGCGCGCGCCAGCAGGGCGTTCTGCACTTCCCGATCCCAGGCACCGTAATAGATGGGCTGCGGCGCGCCGGTGGTGCCGCTGGTGGTATGGAAGACAATCGCCGGACGCTCTCCGGCGTCCGGAAACCCGTGAAAATCGCCGAACGGCGGAAACCGCTCGACGCTGTCCATCAGGTCTGATTTCGAGAAGCTGGGAAGACGCGGCAGATCGTCGATCGAGCGGATGTCGCCGGGCGCGATACCGGCCTCGCCCCAACGCCGGGCGTAAAACGGAACCTGCCATCCCCGCGCGATCACGCGACGGAAGCGGTCCTCCTGCACCGCACGCAGCGCGTCAACCGACAGCCTCCGGAACCGCGCCAGGAAGGCGTTGCCGATGGGGTAGTCTTCCGCCAGACGCGCCGGATCCGCTTCGCTGAAGTAACCGCTCATGTCGCGACGTTAGCCGGTGGCGGAAGATTCGGGAATGGCCGGCGCGCCCGTACGATGTGTCAGACACGAAAAGGCGGCCTTCCCGCTGGAAAGCCGCCTTTCTGCAACACGTCCCCTCGTCCGATAACGGATCCCGGCGCGCCCGATGCGGGCCGCGGCGCGGTCCCAATCGGCCGCCGATCAGCCCTGGCGGGCCTTGAAGCGCGGGTTGAGCTTGTTGATCACGTAGACCCGACCCTTGCGACGGACGACCCGGCAGTTCTTGTCACGTTTCTTCAAAGTCTTAAGCGAGTTGGCGACACGCATGATCGTCTCCCGAATTCCTGGAAGCGCGGTTGGTACCCACCCCGACCCTCGATGTCAACCGGAAAGCGCCACCGCAGGTGCAAACCGTCCTACATTCGTTTGAGCGCGAAGAACCGGTAGGCCTTGATCTCACCGGCTTCCAGCATCGACGCACGGCGTGCCCAGATTTCCGCTTCTCGGATCAGGGCCGCCTGACGCCGGGGTTTGCCCGAGAAAACGCCCGCGCCTCCGGCCTTGCCGTCCTTGGCCGACTGCCCGGCCGCCGTCACAAAAGCCGCAAAGGCCGCCTTTATGGTCTCCGCATAGAGCGGCGAAAGATCCTCGACGATGCGGATATCGAGCCCTCGGTCCGCCAGGGCCTGCTGGTAGCGTTCGACACTCCAGAGCGAGATCGGTTCGGCCGAGTCCTCGATCCAGGCTTTCACCCGTCCGCCCGGCGCGTCATTGGTCTCGGTCACGTAGTCGGTGATCAGCACCTGCCCGATATCCTTGACGGCCGCTTTCATGGCGTCGAGCATACCAACCTTGTCGGAAATCAGGTGCAGGCTGTCTCGCGACAGGACGCAGTCGGCTGATTTCGGCGGCAGGGCAAAGCCTTCGCCCTCATAACTCGCCAGCTTGACCTTTGAGGCGCCTTTGAGGCCCTTGATGGCGTTCGGCGCAGCGGACGCGAGTTTGGGCCGAAAATCGTACCCGCTGACCCGCACGCCGAAGAACTCGGCAAGGGCCGCCGGACCGCCCCCAAGCCCCGAAGACACATCGAGGACGCTCTCCTCAGAGGTCAGGCGGAACGGTTTGCAGGTCAGCGCCATCCGTTCGGCACCGCCGGGCCCGATGAATCCCCGGCCGAACAGGCGCTGGACGACGTCGATTCGGCTGTCCGGCCAGATCGGATCATCGTCGTCAACTTCCGGTTCCACCTCGAGCTTACGGGTGATGAAATTCTTGTGCGCGTCGGCGGGGCCAAGGTCAACCGACCCATCCTGCCCCTGCTGGGCCAGCTTGAAAGCGTACAATTCCGAAGGGTCGTACCCGTTCCACCAGGCTTCAAGCCGAACGGGTAGGGGAATCCGCTCGGGTTCCGCTTCGGTCTTGGGGTCGTTATCCGTCATGCATTCAGCGATCCGTGGTAGCGGTTGACCTGATCCGGTCCGGGCATCACATTCGCGAGCCTGTTCCGCAGAACAGCTTTATTCAAGTCTTCGTGCAGCCCAATTCAGTAAAGTCTAAAGAACCATGCCTCAAGCCGCCGACCGAAGCCATGCAAAAGGCCTGATGTTGGCGTTCTTTGGGGTTCTGATCCTGACGCCGGATGCCCTGTTGATCCGGTTGATTGGAGCGGATCCCTGGACGTTTCTGTTCTGGCGCGGAGTCCTGACAACCGTCGGCTTAGGGCTGATGATGTTGATCCGCTTTCGAGGGAGGATCCTGCAGCGGACGCTAGAGATCGGCAGCAACGGCGTTCTGATCTCGGTGGTCTTCGCCATCAATTCGGTCTGCTTCATCGTTGCCTTGTCCCATACGACCGTCGCCAATGTGTTGCTGATCGTCAGTATCTCGCCGTTGATCTCGGCGCTGATCGGTCTTGTGGCCCTCCGGGACAGGCTACCTCTACGCACCTGGGTTGCCATCTTCGTGGCGATCGGCGGGGTCGCGATCATCGTCGAACACGGCATCACCGCCGGCACCGTGGCGGGCGACGTGGCCGCACTCGGCACCGCGATCGGACTGGGGATTCATTTCAATATGGTCCGGGCGGCCCGACCGATCGACATGACGCCGGCCGTCGGCCTGTCCGGGATATGGACTGCTGCGGCCGGCCTCGTGGGCGCGTCGACGCTTGCGATGTCACCGGACCAGCTCGGGCTGGCCGTGGTGATCGGCCTGCTGATCATGCCCCTTTCCTTCGGCCTGATGACCATCGCCCCGAAATACATTTCCGCAGCCGAGGTCAGCCTGATGCTGCTGATGGAAACGGTTCTGGCACCGATCTGGGTCTGGATGGTCCTGAGCGAGCGGCCCAACACGCAGACGCTGATCGGCGGCGCGGTGGTGCTGGCGGCGCTGATCGGGCACGGCGTTCTTTCGCTGATCGGCCAGCACCGCCGCCGACGTTATCCAGTCGCGCCCGCCGTTCCGATCTGAAGTCTCAAGAAAACTGAACAAAATATTGATTTATTTATTGTTCAATCCGCTCAAGAGTCCGGATGCGGCGCGTTCGATCAGCATCACGTCATAACCCATGATCAGGAACCGATAGCCGGCCGCGATCTTGGCATTGCCTTCCTCCGCCGACAGCGCCATCCCGCCCAGCCACAGGCCCGCATCCAGGATGCCGCGCTCGGCCCGCGCGATCGCGGCCAGGACCTCGGGATGGTCTCTCCGGCCTGGGAGGTTCATGCTGACCGACAGGTCCATCGGCGCGATCGCCGCGATGTCGATGCCCGGCACCGAGACGATCTCCTCGATATTCTCGACCGCCTCGATGTGCTCGATCAGGACGATGTTGAGCATTTCGGCATTGGCCCGCTCGAAATAGGCGACGGCACCGTCCACACCCCATCGGGCCGGTGCGTAGAACGGTCCCCAGCCCCGCTCCCCCTCGGGCGGATAGCGGGTCGCCCGGACGGTCGCCTCTGCGGTCGCCCGGTCGTTCACCATCGGGAAGATCACCCCCATGGCGCCGCTGTCCATCACCGGCTTGGTAAGTGCCAGATCCGGCTTCGGGACGCGAACCAGCGGTGCGCACGGCGTTCCTGCGGTCGCCTGAATCAGATGATGGGCGCTGGCCACGTCGATAGGCCCGTGCTCCATATCGATGAACAGATAATCGAATCCGGAATGGGCCAGAATCTGCGCCATGTTGACGCTCGGCATGGTGATCAGGACCCCGGCGCCGGTTCCCCCCGTCTCGAGTTTCCGCCGCAATGGGTTGATCCGGTCCATGCTTAACTCTCCCGTTCCAGCGTTGGGTGAGCGGCGAGCCTATCGGTGTCCCGCAATGTCTTCAATCGCGCGCCATGCCATGCCATGGTCACCGGGCCATGACCGACACCAAGCCCTTTCCGATCATCGACGCGCACCACCATCTCTGGGATCTGGAGCGCAACTATTATCCCTGGCTGTCCGATCATCCGGAGCCGAACTTCTTTCTTGGGGATTATACGGCGCTCAAGCGTCGCTATATGCCCGACGACTATCGAGGCGACGCGGACGGCTTTGAGATCGTCGGAACCGTTCATGTTGAGGCGGAGTGGGACCGGACCGATCAGGTCGCAGAGACCCGCTGGATCCATCAGGTGGCGGCGGCGCACGGCATGCCGAACGCAGTCGTCGGCCATGTCTGGCTCGACGATCCGGAGGTGGAGAGCAAACTCGCGGCACATGTGGAATATCCGTTGATGCGCGGCATCCGTTCGAAACCCGTCACCGCCCCGGCCGCCGACGCCCCCTTTCCCGACGGTCCCCGCTCGCTCTCCGACCCGGCCTGGCGGGAGGGGTACCGGCTGCTCGGCGTTCACGGGCTGACCTATGATCTGCGGGTGCCGTTCTGGCATCTCTCGGAAGCCGCATTCCTGATTGAACGCCACCCGGAGGTCCCGGTCGCCCTGAACCACACCGGCTTTCCCTGGGACCGCTCCGAGGACGGTCTGACGGCGTGGCGCGTCGAGATGACGGCGATCGCCCGCATCCCCTGGGTCCATGTGAAACTGTCGGAACTGGGCCTGAAAGACGCGCCGTGGACTGTGGAGAGCAACCGTCGGGTGGTGCTGGAGGCTTTGGAGATCTTCGGGGTGGACCGCTGCATGTGGGCCTCCAACTTCCCCCCGGCCAGCCTCCGGGTCGGCTATCGGGAACAGTTGGAGGGGTTCCTGGAGATCCTGTCGCCGCTGACTGACGCCGAGCGTCGGGCCGTCTTCCACAATAATGCCAAATCCTTCTACCGGATGGAGATTCCGTGATGACCGACGCCAATGACGCCGTCCCCGAGGGCTATACCGAGACCTTCCGGTCCGATGTGCCGCCCTGGGAGGTCGATATCGTCGAGCATTTCACGGTCGCCTATTACTATGAGAAGTTCATGACCGCCGGCGACCGCGCTCTGATGGCACATGGCCAGGACCCGAACGCCTGCCATACGGTCGACTGTCACACCCGCTATCTGGCGGAACTGCGCAAGGGCGACCAGTATCACATCCACTCGGCGCCGATCTCGATCGCGGAGGGCACGGTGGTCTTCGGCCACAAGCTCATCAACAGCGCCACCGGCGAGACCTGCGCCACCAATGAGCAGACGATCGTTGGCGCCGATCTGGCGGAGAATACCGTCGTACTCTGGGATGGCCCCGCCCGCGAGGCGCGCGCCGAGATCCCCGCCGGCCCTGGCTGGACCCGCGCCGTCGTCGACATCGTGGCGCCCAAGGACCTCGACCGCGCCGGGCATATGTCGGTTTCGGCCATGATCCACCGGTTCTCCTCGGCGATCGGCCAGCTGCTGACGCGGGCCGGCATGGACCCCGCCTATCATCGGGACCAACGGATCGGCTACTCGACCTTTGAATTCCAGTTGCAGATCCTGGAGCGTCCCGAGATCGGCCAGCCGATCGACGTGGTCTCCTGTTTCGCCCATGTGGGTGGCTCTTCCATGCGCCTGGTTCACCGCCTGCAACGTCCGTCCGACGGCGCCCTGCTCGCCGAACTCTCGCAGTTCGGTGTCCACCTCGATCTGGACGCCCGACGCCCGAGCAGAATCCCCGAGCCGATGGCCAGCCGGGCAAAGGCGATGGTGGTGGGGTGACCCCCAGATAAGGAGGAAAAGGCCTGACCCGTCAGGTCAGCCCGTGCGCCAGCATGGCGTCGGCCACCTTCACGAAACCGCCGATATTGGCGCCATCCAGATAGTCGATATGTGCGCCGGATTGGCGGCTGTATTCTGCGTGCTCGACGCAGGTCTCGTGAATGTCGGCCATGGTTTGCTGCAGTTGGCAGTCCACCTGCTCCCGGCTCCAACTGATGCCGGTCACGTTCTGGCTGCGTTCGAACGCGCTGACCGCCACGCCGCCCGCATTGGCCGCCTTGCCCGGGGCGAAGAGAACCTCCGCATCGCGCAGCACTTCGATGGCGTCGGGCGTGGTCGGCATGTTGGCCCCCTCCACGACAGCCATCACGCCGGATTTCACCAGCGACTTGGCGGCTTCAGCATCCAGCTCGTTCTGGGTGGCGCAGGGCATCGCGATGTCGCAGTCGAGATCCCAGGGTTTCGAGCCCTTGATGTAGCGTGTGCCTGCCATGTCGAGATCCGACAGCCGCCCTCTTCTCCGAAGTTTATGCTCCTGGATCTCCTTGATCTGATCGCAGGACAGGCCGTCCTTGGAGGCGAGCACGCCGCCGCTATCGCTCACGCTGACCACACGGGCGCCTTCCGCCACCGCCTTGTCCGCCGCGAACAGAGCCACGTTCCCGGCGCCGCTGATGGCGATCCGCAGACCTTCCAGATCCCGGTCCTCCTGCTCGAGCATATTGCGCAGGAAATAGACCGCTCCGTAGCCGGTGGCCTCCTCCCGGACGGCACTTCCGCCGAAGGACTGGCCCTTGCCGGTCAGCACGCCCTCGAAACTGTTGGTCAGCCGCGTGAACTGCCCAAACAGGTATCCGATCTCCCGGTCCCCGACACCGATATCGCCGGCCGGAATATCGGTGTCCATGCCGACATAGCGGTAGAGTTCGGTCATCAGGGACTGGCAAAACCGCATGACCTCCGCATCGCTCCGACCCTTGGGGTCGAAGTCCGAGCCGCCCTTGGCGCCCCCCATCGGCAGGCCGGTCAGGCTGTTCTTCAGGGTCTGTTCGAAACCTAGGAACTTGAGGATCGATTCCGATACCGACGGGTGGAACCGAAGCCCGCCCTTGTAAGGCCCGAGCACATGGTTGAACTGCACTCGCCAGCCGCGATTGACCTGAATGACACCCTGATCATCCAGCCAGGTGACACGGAAACTGAGCGCCCGGTCCGGTTCGGCCAGACGATCCAGGACCCGGGCGTCGCGATAATCCTGATTGTCCATCACCAGGGGGGCGACCGATCCGGCAACCTCCCGGATCGCCTGCAGGAATTCGGTTTGACCCGCGTTGCGGGTTTCGACCCGATCCATGAAACGGGAGACGAAAGACGTGATTGTTTCTGCCATACGCCGACACCTAGAGCCGTCGGGCGCGCCGTCAACGGCTCACAACTGACGTCAGTTGCTCATTTTCCGACGAAGCTCGGCTTGTCCTTCGCCAGGAAAGCGGTGTAGCCGCGCTTGAAATCCTCGGTGTCGAAAGCCTTGAATCCCTCCGCCCGCTCGGCCTCGCCCAGAGGCTCCGGGTTCAGCAGGCGATAGACGAAGCTCTTGTGCCAGCGGGCGGTGAGCGGCGCGCCCTCGGCAATCTTGGCCGCCCAGTCATGGGTGGCCGCCTCGACCTGATCGTCGGCCACCACCTTGTTGACGATACCGTGATGGTAGGCCTCCTGTGCCCCCAGCAGGTCTCCCACCAGCAGAATCTGCAGCATGGCGTTGGCGCCGTATTTCTTGACCTGAAACTCGAGCTCCTCGCAGGATTCGACCAGACCCAGGCGTTTCACCGGCACACCGAACCGGCTGCTCTCCCCGCAGACCCGCAGATCGCACAGGGTGGCGAGGCCGAAACCACCGCCGACACACAGGCCCTCGATCAGCGCAATCGTGGGATGACGGCAATTGACCACCGCATTCCCGGCAGGGGTCGAAACGTCGGCATAGGCCCGTGCCGCGTCGCTGTCCTTGCGCACGGTCTCGAACTCGGAAATATCCGCACCCGCCGCGAAGGCCTTGCCGCCGGCCCCGCGCACGATCACGCAGCGCAGCTCCGCATCCGCATCCAGCGCGGTGAACACCTTATGCAACGCCTGGAACACGCCAAGATTCATCGCGTTGTGTTTTGCCGGCCGGTTCAGCCAGACGGTAGCGATCCGGTCCCGGATCTCGACCAGAACGTCCTCTGTCCCGGACAGGTCCGAAGTCCCTGTTGCGTCGCTCATTCCGCGGCCTCCTTGCCCGGCAGTTCCCCGAGATGGGCGGCACCGTCGCGGCCCATCTCGGCGATGTCGTCGTCCGAATAGCCGAGCTCCCGCAGGACCTCGGCGGTGTGCTGTCCGAAGATTGGGGCGGGTGCCGCGACCCGGCCCGGCGTTCCCTCGAATTTGATCGGCAGCCCGATGGTCTGGACTTCTCCCGCCACCGGGTGGTCTACAGTCGGCACCATGTGCCGGGCGGCGGTCTGCGGGTCGTTGTGCATCTGGATCACGTCCAGGATCGGGCCGGCGGGAATTCCCGCCTCCTCCAGCACACCCAGCCAGTGGGCGCAGCTCTGGGTCTCGAACCGGGCGTTCAGCTCGGCTTCCAGGGCCTTCAGGTTGGCGAGCCGGTCGCCGTTGGTCCGAAAGCGCGGGTCGTCCGCAAGCTGCGGCGCCCCGATCAGGCCCAGCATCTTCTCCCAGAACACCTTTCCGTTGGCACCGATATTGATGTAGCCGTCCGTGCACTTCACAGCCTGATAGGGCGCGTTCAGCGGATGGGCCGAGCCCATGGCGCGCGGGGCTACGCCGGTGGCGAAGGCGATGGCGGATTGCCAATAGGTGTGGGTGATCCCGGCCTCGAACAGCGAGGTGTCGAGGCGCTGACCCTCCCCGGTCTTGATCCGGTGCGAATAGGCGGCGCAGATTCCTAAGGCCAGCAGCAGACCAGCCGTGATGTCGCACATGGGCGCGCCGACCTTGACCGGCGGGCCGTCGGGCCGCTCACCGGTGATGCTCATCAGCCCGCTCATCCCCTGAGCGATCAGATCGAATCCGCCGCGCTTGGCATAGGGACCCGACCGGCCGAACCCGGAGATCGAGGCGTAGATCAGCCCAGGATTGGACTCCTTCAACGTGTCGTAGCCGAGGCCCAGCCGCTCCATCACGCCGGGCCGGAAGTTCTCGGTCACCACATCGGCTTTCCCGATCAGCTTGCGCAGGGCGGCGACCCCCTTCTCGGTCTTCAGGTCCAGGACGACGCCGCGCTTGTTGCGGTTCATCATCATGAAGGCCGCCGGCTCGCCTTTGATCTCCGGCGGAACCGAGCGCCGGCTGTCGTCGCCACCCGCGATCTTCTCGATCTTGATCACATCGGCGCCCATATCCGCCAGCATCAGCCCGCAGGTCGGCCCCGCCATGTGATGGCACAGCTCGATCACCGTCATCCCGGCCAATGGCCCGAACCCCGAATTCGCCATCGTCATCCTCCCAGATCGCTCGGTTTCACCGCTTTTCGCTATTTTGCCCATGGGGAGCGGCGCGAGGTCAACCGGCGCGGAACCGGAACCGTCTCGCCCCAATTCGGGTACACCATCCCGAGGTTGACCCGGGCGCGGGAATGGCGACGATCCAGGGTCTCATCACCCCTGCCTTGGAGCCGCCCGCCATGACCTCGTCCACCCTGCCCCGTATCGCCGTGCTCGCTCTCGGCGGCACCATCGCCATGGTCGAAGGGGATCAGGGCGGCGTCCGGCCCGGTCTGAGCGCCGATGATCTGGTCGCAGCGGTCCGCGGACTGGACGAGATCGCCACCCTGCGGGCCGAGACGATCAGCACGATCGGCAGCTCCGACCTGCGGATCGAGACTGTAATCGCGGTCGCAAAGCGCATTCGGGCCTTGACGGAGAGCGGAGAGATCGACGGCGCCGTTGTCACCCAGGGCACCGACACGCTGGAGGAAAGCGCCTTCCTGCTGGACCTGCTGCTCGACAGCGCCATCCCGGTTGTGGTGTCGGGCGCCATGCGGAACCCCCTGTCGGTCAGCCATGACGGACCGGGCAATCTGCTGGCCGCCGTGCGGACGGTTGCCGATGCGGACGTGCGGGCACGCAGCCGGGACCTGGGCGTGCTGGTGGTGCTGCTGGATACAATTCATGCCGCGATCGACGTCGCCAAAGCCGACACCGCTCGCATCGACGCGTTCCACAGCCGCTTGGCGGGTCCGGTCGGCGTCCTGGTCGAGGATAGGGTGCGGATGATTGGAACCCCGAATCTGACGCACAAGCGCGCCTTCCAGACCGCTGTGGCGAGTGCCCCGCGCGACTGGCTCGATGCCAGGGTTGCGGTGGCGCTGCTGACCCTCGGGATCGGCGAGAGCGGCGGGTTGATCTCGGCCCTGGCGGCGGATCCGGAAACGTTCGGCTATTCCGGGCTGGTGATCGGCGCCATGGGCGGCGGCCATGTCCCCAGTTGGCTGGTTGAGCCCGTGGAGGCACTGGCGGCTCGGATGCCGGTGGTGATGGCGGGCCGGATTCAGCAAGGCTACCTCCTCCAGAAGACCTATGAGCGCGCCGGCTCAGAACTCGATCTGGCAAGCCGCGGCGTGCGCTCGGCAGGCCGGCTGCCGCCGCTGAAGGCCCGAGCGCTGCTGACGCTCCTGCTGATGGCCGAGCTCGACGCGGGGGCGATGGCGGAGGTCTGGGAGACGCTCAACTGATCGATTGGGTGCCGATCCCGTCACGGGATCTTGTTTTCCGATGAGGGACTGCGGCCCGTAGAGTTTCCGCACACGTCACTCATGGGAGATTTGAGATGGGTTTGCGCCTGACAGGCTTGGCCATGCTGTTCGTTCTGATGTTCGGATCTGCCGATCCCCTTCAGGCCGAAAACCCCACACCCTATTCCGGCACCCAGGTGATCGAGACCGGCAAGCCGTTTCTGCCCTATGTCGAGGCGCTGACCGCTTCGGTCAAATCGAATAATTTTGGCATTATCGGCTTGGCCTGCGCGACATGTGCCATCAAGGCTAAGTTCGGTGAGGAGATCCCCGGCAATCGGGTGTTCCTGATCTTCCGCCCCGATTTCGCCCGCCGGATGCTGGCCGCCAGCACCGCCGCCGGGATCGAGGCGCCGATCCGGCTCTACGTCACCGAAACGCCCGAGGGCTCGGCGACCGTCACCTATCGCCTGCCCAGTCATGTGTTCGGAGCCTATGAGGTTGCCGCCTTGACGGAGATGGGTGAGGAGCTGGACCGGTTGGTTGCCCAGGTGCTTGCCGACGCGGTCGCCGGGAGCTAGGCCGGGACATGTCCTTGGCTCCGCCCTCCGGTTCGGTCGCAACCGATCTTCCGATTCAACGGCTGCTACTCGGGGTTCTCGGGGCCCTCACCCTGGCGCTCTGGGGACATCTGGCCACGCAATCGGTCACTCAGGCCCTGCTTCTGCCGATCGGGATTGGACTCGGGATCTCGCTCTATCATGCCAGATTCGGCTTCACTTCGGCCTATCGCCGGGCAATGGCCGAAAAGGATATGACCGGTCTGGTCGCGCAGGCTTTCATGCTGACCGTCGCCATGAGCCTGTTCGCTCCGGTTCTGTCGGCGGGGGAGATCTTCGGGCACTCGGCGGGTGGTGCGGTGGCGCCGGTAGATACCGCCATGCTGATCGGCGCTTTCGTCTTCGGGATCGGCATGCAACTCGGCGGGGGCTGCGCGTCCGGCACGTTGTTCACGGTCGGCGGGGGCAATATCCGGATGATGGTGACCTTGGTGTTCTTCTGCCTCGGATGCTGGCTGGCCACCCTGAACATGGCCGAATGGCGCACCCTGCCGAGCCTGGGGGCGGTCTCCCTCGGACGAGAGATCGGCTACGGACCGGCGGTCGCCTTTCAGATTGCGGCCCTGGGATTGATCCTGATCGGACTGTGGCGGACCGGCGCCCGGATCCGAGGGCCGTTGTGGCAGAGCGGGTTCACCTGGCGGCGGGCGATCCGGGGCCCGTGGCCGCTGCTGCTGGGCGCCGTCGGGCTGGCGGGGCTGAACTTCGCGATCCTTGCCGTGGCGGGTCATCCCTGGGGCGTGACCTGGGGCTATACGATTTGGGCGGGTAAGGTTGCGGTGGCTCTCGGATGGGATCCGGCGAGCTCAGCCTACTGGGCGACGTCCTGGCGGGCTGGGGCGCTCGACGCCTCGATCCTGTCCGATCACAGCTCCCTCACCAATATCGGCATCCTGATCGGCGCCGCGATGGCGGGCTCTCTGGCCGGCAAGGTGCATCCAAATTGGCGGATACCCCTGAGATCCCTGATCGCGGCGGTTCTGGGCGGTCTGATGATGGGGTACGGCGCGCGATTGGCCTATGGCTGCAATATCGGTGCATTCTTCTCAGGGGTGGCCTCCACCAGCCTTCATGGCTGGGCCTGGATCGTGATGGCGATGGCCGGATGCTGGATCGGCATCCGCTTGCGACCGGTCTTCCAGCTGAAGGGCTGATCTTCAATCTTCCGTGAAGGGCCCTGTCCGCAAGCGCTTCGATCTTTGACTTCTCCGAACCGCGCATCACATTAGCGCCACGCCGAGCGAATGCGCACGGCTCCGCTGCCGATATCGCCTGGAACCACTAAGGGAGCAAACTCATGGTCCAGATCAGCCGTCGCGCCGCCCTCGCGGGCGTCACCGCCACCTCCGCTCTTGCCCTGACGGGCGGGTTTGGACTCTCTCAGCCGGCGCAGGCCGCCGCTCCGATGAAGGGCCCGCTGCGCCCGTCCGTCTATCGGTTCAAGCTTGGCGGTTTCGAGGTCGCTACTGTTTTCGACGGTTCGATCCAGCTGGACGGTCCACATCCGATCTTCGGCCAGGATCAGGAGGCCGCCGATGTGCAGACCCTGCTGGAGGCCAATCTGCTGCCGACCGAGCGTTTTGAGATCGGGTTCACGCCCACGATCGTGAACACCGGCAACGAACTGGTCCTTTTCGACGCCGGCAACGGGGCCGGACGGCGCCCGGATGCGGGCTCGCTCCGGGCCCGTCTGACCGAAGCCGGGTATCCGCCGGAATCGATCGACGTGGTGGTGCTGACCCATTTCCATCCCGACCATATCGGTGGCCTGATGGAGGACGGCAGCCCCGCCTTCCCGAATGCCCGCTACGTCACCAGTTCGACCGAATACGATTTCTGGTCGCCGGAGGAAAAAGCCTCGGGACCAACCGAGCGGGTCGGCAAGCTGGTGCAGGCCAACGTGGTGCCGTTCGCCGACAAAATGAGCTTCATCGGCGATGGAGACCAGGTGGTCTCGGGGATCACCGGGCTGGCCGCCAATGGCCATACGCCGGGGCATATGGTGTTCCACCTGGAGAGTGAGGGCAAACGGTTCGCCATCACCGCCGACACCGCCAACCATTTCATCGTGTCGCTGCAGAAGCCGGACTGGCATGTGCGGTTCGACATGGACAAGGCCGCCGCCGCCAAGGCCAGGCGGGACGTCTTCGGCATGCTGGCCGCCGACAAGATCCCGTTCGCCGGCTATCACATGCCGTTCCCTTCGGTCGGCTTTGTGGAGCCGCTTGCGGGCGGCGGCTTCCGGTACGTTCCGGCCAGCTACCAGCTCGATCTCGGGTGAGCCTCGCGATCTAGTTGCTTCGGGCGGGGGTGGCGCGGGTCGCGACCTCCGCCCGAAGAGATCCGCCAACCAGCATCCGCTTGACAGGGCGGGTCGAACATCGCACTTTGGGCCAGCGCCGATTTGAAACCAGATTGCGGGCGCTTTACAAATGCGGCTAAACGGAAGGTGAAAACCGCCCGGCCGCGCCGAGGCGGTTTTTTTGTCCCGGTACGCGCATGATGACTGGCCTGGTCCACCTACGGACCCCCGGTGATTTGAGGGGCAGCTTGCTCCGGGTAACCAAAAGCTAAAGCGTTTCGGTATCGACCGCCCCTCTGAGCAAGAGACGAGGGAGTGAGCTATGACCGACACGTTGACCCGAACCCGCCCTGCCCTTCAGACCGCATCCGTGGACCCGGTCGACCCGACCCTGGTGATGGGGCCGCGGGTCCGGACCTCGCCCTATTTCGCGGCCACCAAACGCTGGGGCGCCACGGCCTTCACGATCTACAATCACATGTACATGCCGGTCGCTTACCGGGGCGAGGCCGACTACTGGTCGTTGATCAACGACGTCACAATCTGGGATGTGGCGGCCGAACGGCAGGTGGAAATTGCCGGGCCGGACGCAGCCGCGTTCACCCAATATCTTACCCCTCGCGATCTGTCGAAAACCCGGCCGGGCCAGGCGAAATATATCCTCGTCTGCGATCACGACGGCGGGGTCCTGAACGATCCGTTGCTGCTGAAACTGGCAGAAGATCGGTTTTGGCTGTCACTCGCGGACGGCGATCTGCTGCTCTGGGTCAAGGCGCTGGCGCAGACCGGAGGCTGGGACGTGACGGTGACAGAACCGGACGTCTCCCCGCTGCAGGTGCAGGGCCCGAAATCGGGGGCCTTGATGCGCAAGGTGTTCGGTACGTGGATCGATGAGCTGAAGTACTTTCAGTTTCGGGAAACCGAATTGGACGGTGCCCCGCTCCTGGTAGCCCGCACCGGCTGGTCCGGCGAGTTCGGCTACGAGATCTTTCTGCGCGACGCCCGTTATGGCGAAGCCTTGTGGGAGAGACTGTTCGAGCTCGGCCAGCAGTTCGATGTCGCGCCGGCCGGACCCAACGCCATCCGTCGCATCGAGGCGGGCCTGTTGTCCTATGGCGCCGACATGACGGCGGACCATAATCCGTTCGAGCTTGGCTTGGACCGGCTGGTCAGCGAGACTTTGGACACCGACTATATCGGCAAGGCCGCTCTGCAGCGTATCCGGCAGACTGGCGTGACGCGGAAGCTGATCGGCATCGAGATCTTCGGCACGCCGCTCGCAGCCAATCTCGACAGATGGACGGCCCGTTTCGGCGGCACCGGGAATCCGGGGCTTGTTACAAGCGCCATTCACTCCCCTCGGCTGCAAAAGAACATCGCCATCGGTTATGCACCGATTGAGAACAGCGAGATCGGAACCGGAGTGATCGTCGACACGCCGGACGGACCGCGCGCCGGGACCGTGGTGGCCATTCCCTTTGTCGACCCCGCGAAAGCCCTTGCGCGAGGGCCGCACTGACCGCTTGGACGGCCGCCAAGCGGCCCTCTTCGGCAGCAGAGCATCGCCACAATTCGGCTGAAGCCTTGCGCCCGTCCAATTCCGGGGCCGGAGTCTGTCAAACATGGATTGCACTGGCGGACCGACCGAAATTCAGTCCTGGAGGGTCTTCCATTCAAAAACCGTCCATCTATCGGCTGGGGATACAGCACCCGAGACCAGAAAATTCTACCGCGGTTTGCTGAGCATGGACGTCAGCCAGGCGCGGGCCTCATCCTCAGCTATGAACACTTCCAGATCGACATCGTTCCAGGCCCCGTCATCGAAGATCGCCTTGTACAGGCGCATCAGGGATTCCTCGACACGGGTCGGACACACGACCGCGACAGGATATCGGGTCTCCGACGGCTTACCCATATCCTCGCCCAGATCATTGGCAGTCAGAGCGGACAGGTTCCGAAGCGACACCATGTCCAGGTTCGAGAGATCGCAGTCAGCGTGGTAAACGTAAAGCCGACCCATTCCAGGCTGAAAGTCCTGATGCGCGAGGTAGGTCATCATCGCCCCGCGAATCACTTCGATATCAACCCGATCCCGAAGCTGTACCCGAACGAGGAATGCACCGCTTTCGATTTTCACGTCAAAGGACATTTACGTGCCGCCGTTTAATTCCTGACATTTTATGTCACGAATCGCCAGTGTCGGGAAGACACGCCTATCCCCTTCCAAATCAAAGAAGCTCGACCAGGATGCAGGCGCAGATCCGCCCTGAGTCGTTAAATTGCAGGGTGGTTCGAACGCATGCCTACCGCGAGGTCGCGGAAAAATGTCGTGATTCCCGTTCCGCCGCGACGTGCAGCGCCGGTTTTGCTTGCGCTGCGACGCAACAAAGAGGATAACGCGCGCATCCCAAGTTGGGCGTTCTCCATTTCCGCGGCGGATCTCTTATGAAATTGCGTAACATCGCGATCATCGCGCACGTTGATCATGGCAAAACCACTCTGGTGGATGTGCTTCTCCGGCAGTCCGGCTCGTTCCGATCGAACCAGAAGGTCGCCGAACGCGTTATGGATTCAAACGATCTGGAGCGGGAGCGGGGTATCACGATCCTGGCCAAGGCGACCTCCGTCGAATGGGGCGACACGCGGATCAACATTGTCGACACGCCGGGACATGCCGATTTCGGCGGCGAGGTGGAGCGTATTCTGTCCATGGTCGATGGCGCGCTTCTTCTGGTCGACGCGTCCGAGGGCCCGATGCCTCAGACGAAGTTCGTGCTCGGTAAGGCCTTGCGCCTCGGGCTGCGACCGATCGTGGTGATCAACAAGGTCGACAAGCCGGAGCAGCGCGCTTTCGAGGTGCAGGACGAAGTCTTCGACCTGTTCAGCAATTTGGGCGCCGACGAATACCAGTTGGACTTCCCGACCCTGTTCTCCTCCGCCAAGAACGGATGGGCGTCGGAGACTCCCGATAACGTGACCGACAACATGGACGTCCTGTTCGACACGGTCGTCCGCCATGTCCCGGCACCGACGATCGAAGAAGATCCGAACTTCCGAATGCTTGCGACCACTGTGAACTCTGACCAGTTTCTCGGACGCATTCTGACCGGGCGCATTTCCAGCGGCACCATCAAAGCCAACAGCTACATCAAGGCGCTGTCTCGCGACGGCAAGGAAGTCGAGCGCACCCGTGTGACCAAGATCCTGGCCTTCCGCGGCATTGAGCGGACGCCGGTTGAAGAGGCCAGCGCGGGCGACATCATCTCGATCGCCGGGTTTTCGGAGGCAACCGTTGCGGACACCCTGTGCGCCAATGAAGTCACCGTTCCCATCGAAGCCCAGCCGATCGATCCGTCGACCATTGCCGTCACCTTCTCGGTGAACGACAGCCCGCTATCCGGCCGCGAGGGCGACAAGGTCACCTCGCGCGTCGTGCGGGACCGACTGTTCAAGGAAGCCGAAGGCAACGTTGCGATTCAGGTGAAGGAAACCGCCGACAAGGACGCTTTCGAGGTCGCCGGACGCGGCGAGCTGCAATTGGCGGTCCTGATCGAGACCATGCGCCGGGAGGGCTTCGAGATGTCGATCTCGCGCCCCCGTGTGCTGATGACCTCCGATCCGGAGACCGGTCAACGGCTGGAGCCGATCGAAGAGGTCGTGGTCGATGTGGACGAGGACTATTCCGGCTCGGTGATCGAGGCGATCACCTCCCGCAAGGGCGAGCTGACCGAGATGAAACCGGCTGGTGCCGGCAAGACCCGCGTCGTGTTCTCCGCCCCGTCTCGCGGGCTGATCGGCTACCATGGCGATTTCATGACCAGCACCCGGGGCACCGGTGTGATGAACCGGGTGTTCAACGCCTATGCCCCCTATCGCGGCCCCATTCCCGGACGTCGTGAGGGTGTGCTGATCTCGACCGAGAACGGTGAGGCGCAGGCCTACGCGCTGATCAACCTGGAGGACCGTGGCCCCCTGATGGTCGGTGCCGGCGAGAAGGTCTATCCGGGCATGATCCTGGGCGAGCACAACAAGGGCAATGACCTGGAGGTCAACCCGCTCAAGGCCAAACAGCTCACCAACTTCCGCTCGTCGGGCAAGGACGATGCGATCGACCTGACCCCGCCGATGAAGCTGACCCTCGAACGCGCCATCGCCTATATCGAGGACGACGAGCTGGTCGAGGTCACCCCGAAGAGCATCCGCCTCCGCAAGCGGTATCTCGATCCGAACGAGCGCAAGCGGATGGCCAAGAAGTCGGCCGCCGAGAGCGCCTGACGACTACCCGACCCACGGTTTCCGCCCTTCGAGCGGATACTGCGGGTCGTTGTAGCCGGGGGTCGACGGATGACCCGGAGCGACCAGGCTGTCGATCAGGGCCTCGTCCTCGGCGGTGAAGTCGTAGGCGAGCGCGCGTTCGTAGCTCTTCCACTGTTCCATCGTGCGCGGCCCGGCGATGCAGCCGGTGATCAGGCGGTTGTTCAGCACCCAGCCGACTGCCAGATCAATCGGCGACACGCCCTTGGCCTCGGCATGGGTCTTGATGGTCTGGACGATTTCCAGGCTCTTGTGCCGCCATTCGGTCTCCATCATCCGCTTGTCCTTGCGGGCGGCCCGGCTGCCCTCCTCCGGCGTCACGTTGGGCGCGTATTTTCCGGTCAGGACACCGCGGGCCAGGGGACTGTAGGGCACGACACCCAGACCGTAGGCGGCACAGGCGGGCAGATGCTCGGTCTCGGGCATGCGGTTCATGATGTTGTAGTACGGCTGGGATACCACCGGGCGCGGGACCCCGAGCCGGTCGCAGGCCTCGCAGAACGCCGCCACCCGCCAGCCGCGATGATTCGAGAGTCCGAAGGCGCGGATCTTGCCTGCGCGGATCATGTCGCCCAGTGCCATGACCGCCTCGTCGATCGATACCGCGTGATCCTCCTTGTGCAGATAGAGGATGTCGATCACATCGGTGTCCAGCCGGCGCAGACTGCCCTCCACCGCGAGCTGAATCCACCGGCGCGCGTACCCTCCGGAGTTGGGATCGGTCGAATGAAGCTTGTTGGCGAGCTTGGTCGCCAGCACCCACCAGTCCCGATCGGCCTTGATCGCCCGCCCGACCACAACCTCGCTCTCGCCGCCGTTGTAGGCATCGGCGGTATCGATGAAGTTGATCCCGGCTACGCGCGCTGCAGCGATGATATCCCGCGACTCCGCTTCCGGTGCCGGACCTCCGAACATCATCGCGCCCAGACAATACCTGGAGACCTGCATTCCCGATCGGCCCAAATACCGGTACTCCATGACGCGTTCCCCTGTGGCGGTTGAGACCGAGATGGTGGCGGCTGAAGCGGGCGATGTCGAGAGAGCCGATGGGCCGACGACGGTCGGGTCTCAAGACGCGATCCGCGACTCCAAGTGTTTGGTGCGTCCGGGAAGCTCCGGCGGCTACGGACTCCCGGGAAAACAAAATTCATGGAAAATTAATCATAGAATTCTAGGGTCACGTCACAGGGTTAACTGATCCTCCATTTGAGAAAAGACGTAAATGGACCTTGCCAGAAAAATAGACGGACCCGTCCTTTCCGAGAAAGACGCTCTTGAACTGCCGGGTTTCGGTTTGTCGTTTGAGTTGCTTGCTGTTTGGCAGGACATGCGCGCGTGCGGTCGGGTCTCCCGTGCCGATCTTGATCCGCTGATGCTTGGACCGAGGATACTGCCCCATTTGGTCATCATAAACGTCCTCCAGAGCGGACAGGACTATCAGTGGCGGCTGTTCGGCGGCGCCCATGTCGAGGAATATGGCGTTGATGTGACCGGCGTCTGCCTCAACCAGCTGATGACGACCAAAAACCAGATCGATGAAGTAAAATTGATTTTCGATAAGTGTTTTAAGGAGCAGGGCCCGGTCTTTTATCGCATCCAGTATCAGAACGACAGAAAGAACCTCCGAATTGCCAGTGGGTTAATCTTACCGTTATTCGACAACACCGAAGACCGCCCCACACATCTTGTTTCCTGCACCGAATGGCTCACAGGGCATAAGAGAGCGATCGAGACCTTTGGGGATCATTGTCTTTGAGATAGCCCTCAGGGCCGTCTCGTTCCTCCGCCGACCAGAAAGGTGTAGCTCACCAGACCCAGCACCCCGGTCGCGCCGATCAGAATGCCCATCGGCAGAGGTGTTCCGTCATGCATCAGCCCGACGATCCCGCCCATCACGGCGCCCAGCATCATCTGAGAGAACCCGAACAGCGACGCCGTGGTCCCGGCCAGGGTCGGGAACGGGTCCAGCGCACCGGCGATCGCATTGGCGCCAACGAAGCCGAGGCTGCCGACCACCACGATCATCGGCACCACGACCCCCACAAGTCCGCCGATCTCAAAGGTGATGCAGACGAACAGCAGCACCCCACCGAAAGCCGAGAGGATACTGCCAATCCGCAGCATCGCCATCGCACCCTTCTCGATGACGAGCCGGGTGTTGATGTAGTTCGCCGCCATGATCCCCAGCACGTTCATGGCAAACAGCAGACCGTAGTGCTGGTACGGGACGCCGTAGATCTCGATATAGACGAACGGAGACGCCGCGAAGAAGGTGAACATGCCGGCGAATGCGAAGGCTCCAGTCAGGATGCACCCGACCGATCGGCGCTCCCGCAGGATCCGTCGATAGTTCCGGAGCAGGACGCCGAAGCGCAAGGGGGTGCGGTTCTCGGGCGCCAGGGTCTCTGGCACCCGTGTCATCAGCAGAAACAGGCAGACGGCTCCGAACCCGCAAAGCACCAGGAAGATCGCCCGCCACCCGAACGCGATCAGGATGTACCCGCCGATGTTCGGAGCCAGCAGCGGCGTGATCGAGAAAGCCAGGGCGATGAAGGACTGGGCCCGCGCGGCCTCGTTCAGGGAAAACATGTCGCGCACCATCGCGCGCGCGATCACCCCGCCGGAGGCGGCCCCCAGGGCCTGGACAAACCGGGCGGCGATCAGCTGTTCCATGGTTCCCGCGAACGCGCACGCGAGGCTGGCCACGCAGTAGAGGATGATCCCGCCCATCAGGACCCGACGGCGCCCGAACGCATCGGAGGCTGGACCGTAGAACAACTGGCCGATACCGAGCCCCACGAAGAACGCGCTGAGCGTGAACTGAGCCTGGCCG
The DNA here is from genome assembly GCA_024742605.1 of Alphaproteobacteria bacterium. Lineage (GTDB taxonomy): Bacteria > Pseudomonadota > Alphaproteobacteria > Thalassobaculales > Thalassobaculaceae > JANSYC01. Next base: position 22,522 of record JANSYC010000021.1, read on the forward strand.
CTGCCCGGGGCCAGATCGCTTTCGATCATCGGCAGGCTCGGCAGATACATGTCGATCGCCGCCGCGCCCAGTGCCGCCAGCGCCCCGAGAATGACGGTCAGCCCGCGGGTTCCGCCAGAGGGTTTCGATATCTCGCCCGACATTCCGTCACCACAGCGTGTTGAAGTCCTGAAACCCGAGTACGAAAAAACCCCGCGGGGCGAACCCGCGGGGTTTCTCAAGTCAGACCCGACTAAGCGGATCAGACGTAGCTGATGTTACCAGCCGAGGTACGGCCGTCGCGGCCGGTCTCGATCTCGTACTGAACCTTCTGGCCTTCGCCCGGGTTCTGCAGGCCGGCGCGCTCAACAGCGGACACGTGCAAGAAAACGTCCTTGCCGCCATCTTCCGGCTGGATGAAGCCAAAGCCCTTGGTGGAATTAAAAAACTTAACGGTTCCTACGGCCATCTTAGTATCTCCTAGTCTATCCGCGCGCAGTATGCCGCGGCTCAGCTTGTCGGTCAGATAAGAAAGGTAACCGACGTCTAGGAAGACGGGGCAGTAACTTTCAGTCCTTCACGATAGCAAGCCGTATATCGGCCCTATTCACCGTTAATGCAACCCCCCTTTCAGAACTGCAGCGTTGCGTCGCGTTCATGGCGAACCCTTGCAAGCGGAACGTCCGCGTGGTGCCATCCCCGACACCGAGCCCGATCCGCAAGCACTGAGGCCCTCCGATGACACCCCCTGAGAAGAATTTCGAACCACTTTCAGAAGAGACCCGAGAGCGGCTTTCCAACGTGAGTTCCGCCACACTGACGACCCAGATGTTCAAGCGCGGCTTCCGGAACGTGTTCCTGCAGGGCGTCAGCCGGCTGACCGGTCATGACCGGTCGATGGTCGGGCCGGCCTTCACCCTGCGCTACATTCCCGCACGGGAGGATCTGGACGGTCTGGAGGTGTTCCAGGACTACGACCATCCCCAGCGCCGAGCGGTCGAGACCTGTCCGGAAGGTGCTGTTCTGGTGATGGACTGTCGCGGGGACGCGTCGGCGGCATCGGCCGGGTCGATCCTGGTCACCCGCCTGATGATGCGCGGCGTCGAGGGACTCGTCACCGATGGCGGATTGCGCGACAGCCCGGAGATTTCCGAGTTCGATATTCCCGCCTATATCGGCGCCCCCTCGGCGCCCACCAACCTGATCAAGCATCACGCGGTCGAGACCCTGAACGAGCCGATCGCCTGCGGCGGCGTCGCGGTGTATCCGGGCGACATCATGGTCGGGGACGAGGAGGGCGTGTGCGTGATCCCGCGGCACCTGGCCGACGAGGTCGCGGCCGACGCGATCGAACAGGAACGCATGGAGGAATTCATCATCGGCGAGATCCGGGACGGCAAGCCGCTGCGCGGGACCTATCCGCCGGATGATCTCGCCAAGGCCCGCTACGAAGCCTGGAAGGCCAAGAACGGATGAGTGCCGACGAGCCCACACAGGAGATCCCGGTCGCGCAGACCATAGCCGCCTATGATGACCAGGCGGCGGAACTCGCAGAACGCTATGCGAAAACGGACACCGAGCGGTTCTTCCGCTGGCATGCCGATCTGCTGCCCGAACCGCCGGCGCCGGTGCTCGATATCGGTGCCGGGTCCGGCGTGCTGGCGGACGCCTTTGCCAAGCGCGGCTACGAGGTGGCGGCGACCGAACCGTCCTCGGGCATGGCCAAGGAATCGCTCCGGCTGTTTCCGTCCAACGGGGTGCTTTATTTCGGTGAGGCCCTGCCCTCGCTCTCGATCTTGAAGGCCACGACCGGACCGTATGACGTCGTCGTCTGCGACGCGGTCTGGATGCATGTGCCGCCCAGTGACCGGCCGGAAGCCTGGGATTCCCTTGCCGAGCTGACCAAGGATGGCGGACTTCTGACCATGGCGGTGCGCTACGGCCCCCACCCGCCGGGGCGTCCGATGCACGATGTCGATCTCGATGATTTCGTGGCCGAGGCGGCGGCCAACGGGTTCGCCGAAGTCAAGCGCAGCGCGCCAAAACCGATGCCCGATCAATCGGACGGCAGCGGTTTCGTGCGGATCTGTTTCAGGAAAGGCTGATCTCCGCGCGTCCCGTACCGGAGCCGTCGCGCCCGGTTGCCCGGCCGGTCCACACTGGTAAGCTCCCGGTCTCACTTGGGAGAATGATCATGGAATTCGAAACCCTTATCGTCGAGCGGCTCGGCGCCACCCTGCGCGTCGCCATCAACCGGGAATCCAAGCGCAACGCGGTCAATGATCAGGTCCACGAGGATCTGCGCGCGGCCCTCACCCTGGTCGAGACCGATAAGACCATTCGGGCGCTGATCCTGACCGGAACCGGAAAGGCATTCTGTTCCGGCCAGGATCTGTCCGCCCGCATGCCGCCGGAGAGTGGCCCCCCGGTTCGGGATCTCGGCGCCGGTCTGGCCAAGAGCTACAACGCATTGGTCAAGCGCCTGCGTGACCTGGACGTGCCGGTGATCGTCGCGGTCAATGGGGTGGCGGCGGGGGCCGGCATGGGATTGGTTCTGGCCGGAGACGTCATTCTGGCCGGCAAATCCGCCAGCTTTCTGGTGTCCTTCGGCCGGATCGGCCTGATCCCGGACGCCGGTGTCACCCACCATCTGCCGCGTCTGATCGGCGAGGGCCGCGCGCTTGCGATGGCGCTCACCACCGATCCGCTCGACGCAGAGACGGCGGAGCGCTGGGGGATGGTGTGGAAGGTCCATGACGACGACAAACTGGCGGAGGCATCCGTCGCCATGGCGCAGAAGCTGGGCGCCATGCCGGTCAAGGCCATCACCCTGACCCGGAAGGCAATGCGGGCGTCCCTGTCCAACGATCTGGAGACCCAGCTTGCCCTGGAGGCCGACCTGCAGCGTGAGGCCGGTTTCTCCATGGACTATGCCGAGGGCATCCGGGCGTTCCTGCAGAAACGGCCTGCCGCGTTCGACGGTCGGACCTGAGCCTTTGAGCGGCAACAGCATCTCTCCGTCGAACCGATGGCTGGAAGCCAGGGATTCGGCGGCCCGGGAACTTGGGATCGTGCTCCTGGAGGCCCGCGGAGGCTACGCCAGGGCGGAACTGAGACTGGAGCCCCGTCACGGCAATCCGCACGGCATGTGCCATGGCGGAGTGATCTTCACCCTTGCCGACAGCACCTTCGGCCATGCCTGCAACGGCCATGACCGCAAGACCGTGGCCTCGGGCGCCGATATCGACTTTCTGCGCCCCGGCCTGATCGGCACCACCCTCACCGCCGAGGCAATCGAGAGCGCGGCCAGCGGCCGGACCGGGATCTACGACATCACCGTGCGCGACACCGCGTCCGGAGACGTCGTGGCGGTCATGCGCGGGCGGTCACGCGTGATCGGCGGGAGCTTTGAGACCTGACAGACTATCCGGCCCGCTTCCGATACAGGACATGCCGACGCAGCGGGTGACCCGGCGCGATCAGCGGGTGGTCGAAATCGCCCGATGGATCCCGCATCATCCCGATCGACCGCATCACCGCCTGCGACGGCAAATTCACAGCGGCGGTGAACGACACCACCTCCTCCCGGCCCAGGTCCTCAAAGGCGAAGCGCAAGACCTCGGCCGCCGCCTCTCTTGCGTATCCCTTGCGCCAATGGGCCCTGGCCAGACGCCAGCCGATCTCGAAGGCCGGACTGAACGGCAACTCATCGGCATAATCCGGGATGTTCAGGCCGACGAAACCGATGAACGGCGCACCACCACGCACCTCGACCGCCCACCAGCCCCAGCCCTGGGCGGCGAATTTTTGCCCGAGCCGACGGGCCAGCCTGTCACTGTCCGCTCGATCCAGCGGGGCCGGGAAATAGCGCATCACCTCCGGGTCGGCGTTCAGTTCCGCGAAGGGCACGAGGTCGCTGTCCCGCCAGGGCCGCAGGATCAGACGTTCTGTCTCGAGTGTGATGGAGGATGTGGTCAAGGCCCGGCTCCAAATGTTTGAATACCGCCCGCACCTGACTCAGGAAGGACTGAAGCGATGGCCGTGCGCATATACCACAACCCGCGCTGCTCGAAATCCCGCCAGACCCTGGACCTCTTGAAGGCGAAAGGGATCGTGCCGCAGGTCGTTGAATATCTGAAGACCCCTCTGGATGCGGCGGCTCTTCAGGCTCTCAACGCCAAACTGGGTGTTCCAGTCCGCGCCATGATGCGGACCAAGGAAACGCCATATGGGGACCTGGGATTGGCGGAGGCTGATGACACAGCCCTGCTCGCGGCGATCGCGGCGCACCCGATCCTGCTGGAACGCCCGATCGTGGAGAACGGCGCAAAAGCCGCCATCGGCCGTCCACCGGAGGCGGTCGAGGCGGTATTGTAACGCCGGAGGCCAGATGCCCTCCGACTGAAGACCGGGACCTATTCCGCAGCGCGGGAATTCGGTCGTGCGAACCTGGCTTCCATCTCGCGTCGGATCTTCACCGCCTGGCTGGTCTCGTCGATCACCACATCGGTCCAGCGCAGCTTCTCGCCCTGTTTGATCGGACGGGTGAGTTTGACGTTGTGAGCCAGGCCGAGCGGCAGATAACCCTCGGATAGGGAGGCATCGGCCGGGGTCTGCTTGCCCCAGACGCAATAGCCGCCCTCCCCGTCCAGCAGGTCGCCTGCCGCCATGTCCTTCTTGGCGGTCGCCACCACATCGGAATGAAACGCCACCGGGCTGCCGGTCGGCTCACCGCGCAAGGCGACCGAGGCGACGGAGATGCCCAACTCCAAGCCGATCATATGGATCGGCCGGTAAAGCGCCGCGTATTTGTAGCTGCTGTCCGGCAGCATCTTGTATTCCTCGAAGCAGAAGGTCGCGTAGTCGGTCTCGGCCTCAATCACCACATAGGTGCCGAACTGGATATGCCCCGGCACCTCGTTGCCGTCCCGGTCGAGCGAGGAGATCACCTCGGTGGTGCCGATCGCCGGATCCGTAAGGGTCACGACGCCACCGGCCGTCACCGGTTTGCAGACTTCCGCCACGCCTGCCCCGGATGACGGCGGGAACAGCAGGCCGTCCGGTTGCGGCAACAGGCCGGTCGCATTGCAGACCGCCGTCATCTCGATCCCGGATTTGGTGCCGTCCACGAAGCTGTTGAACATCTTGGGGTTCATCCGTCCCCGTTCGACCATCTCTCGCGAAAAGCCGAAATTGTCCCAGACCGTCTCCGGCGTGGAGGCGTGGTAGTGCGGCAGGTAGCGGGTGCCCTTCCCCGCGCAGACCACCTTGAAACCGGCAGCCCGGGCCCAATCCACATGCTCCGCGATCAGCGCCGGCTGGTCGCCCCAGGCCAGGCTGTAGACCAGACCCGCGGCCTCGGCCTTGGCGGCCAGCAGGGGGCCGGCCACCACGTCCGCCTCCACGTTGACCATGATCACGTGCCGGCCGTGCTCGATCGCCTGCAGGCAATGCCTGATACCCGCCGCCGGGTCCCCGGTCGCCTCGATCAGCACGTCAAGACCGTCCGCCGCGATCAGCGCATCGGCATTGTCGGTGACGAAGGTGGAGCGATGGGCCCGCGCGTCGTCGAAGGAGGTGGCGGCAAACCGCTCCGGCTCCCAGCCGATATGCGCAAGCTGATCGCGCGCGCGCGCCGGGTTCAGGTCGGCCACGCCCAGGATGTGGATGCCCTGGGTCAGACGGGCCTGGGACAGGTACATCGCGCCGAATTTGCCGGCGCCGATGATACCGACGCGTACGGGACGCCCCTCGGCCTCGCGGGCCGAGAGCATACGGGAGAGATTCATGGAAAAGCTCCTTCAGGCCGCCTTGGCTTCGTCGGCGACGAGATCCGTCAGACAATCATCGGACAATGGGGAGATCGGGGTGAAATCCCGATGCGCGATCCATTCGGCGCGTTTGAAGTCGGTGATGTGATTGTCGACCCGGTTGAGGCTGAGATACACGATTGTCCGATCAAACGGGCTGATGTTCGGCGGGCTGGCGTGCACCAGATTGCCGTGGAACATGACGACCGAACCCGGTTTGCCGACAGGTGCCACGCAGCCGCCGCGCTCCGCCAGCCGCTTCACCTCGGCCTTCGACAGGGTCCACAGCGGGTAGCTGGTGGTCGCCAGGTCGTGTCCGGCTTCCAGAGTCCCTTCCACATGGCTGCCCGGAATGAACAGCAGGGGACCGTTGGCCGGGGTCACCTCGTCCAGGAACAGGGCGATGTTCATCGCCTTCGGCTCCGGCATGCCGTCATCCCGGTGCCAGGTTCCGAAATCCTGATGCCATTGCCAGACCTCGCCATCAAAGGCGGCCTTGGCGTTGATCTTGTACTGGTGCATGTAGACTTCGCCGCCCAACAGATCCATCACCGGTTCGACCAGACGCGGATGCGCGCCCAGACGCTTGTGCGCCTCATCGTAGGTGTGGGCCGCGAAGGCGGTCCGGGCGACGCCGCTGCTCTCGCGCCAGACCTCTTCCCGGTCGGTAGCGTAGATCTGGGCGGCATGTCGGCGCAGCACGGCGGTTTCCTGTTCGGTGAACATTTCCGGCAGGAACAGGTAGCCGTCCTTCTCGAACGCGGTGAGCTGGTCTTGCGTAAGCTTCATGGTGATTCTCCCTTGGCATCGGCCCAATTCGAGATCAGGCGTCGTCTTGCTTGAATCCAGTCTGCCGTCCCGGTGCGGTAAAGAAAAGGGGCGCACAGTCGCAACCCCGCCAGGCCATCCGCAGAGAGACGTCAGGTCCGAAGGACGCGCACCTCGGCCAGTGCGCGGTCAATCAGCCGATCGCTGTCGCCGAGATAGTTCGCCGGGTCGGCAACCTGGGCCCAGTCGACGGGGGCATCGACCTCGCTCTTGAGCCTGTCGAACAAGTTGCCGCCGCTTCTGGCCACATCCAGGGCGAGTGTCTTGACCACGGCCTGCGCCTCTGGCCGGGGCATATGCCGGGCCAACGCGAAACTGGCCGCCTCCGCCATGATCAGACCGTCGGAGCCGAGATTCGCGCGCATGCGGTCAATCTGCGGGTCCATCCGGTCGACCAGCCCCTCGGCATGACGGGTGGCGGCCGCTGCGGCAATCGCCAGACGCGGCAGAACCTGCCATTCCAGGGTCCAGCCGGGCGAGCCGCGCTCATGTTCCTGAATCTGAGCCTGATGCAGGGTTCCGACCAGGCCCGCCGCCTCGCGTGCGACGGCGATAAGGGCCTCACCGCTCACCGGGTTGGCCTTCTGCGGCATCGTGCTGGAGCCGCCGCGTGCCCCGCCGGCCCCCGGAAGCTCCCGCAGCTCACCGAACTCCGATTGAGCCAGCAACACGGCGTCCTGACCGATCTTCCCCAGCGAGCCCGCCACATTGCCGAACCAGGATCCGAGCTCCACCAGCCCGTCCCGTTGCGCATGCCAATGCATCACGGGAACCGGCAGATCCAGTTCCTCACCCAGAGCGACCATCACATCGAGACCGCGGTCGTCGAGGGCGGCCAGGGTGCCCGCCGCCCCTCCGAATTGCACCGTCAGGACGCGATCCCGCATCTCGGTGAGGCGAAGGCGATGCCGGTGCAAGGGCAACATCCAGTTGACGAGTTTGAGACCGAAGCTGATGGGAAGCGCCTGCTGAAACCGGGTCCGGCCCGGCATCACGGTGCATCTGTGGCGCTCCGCTGCGTCCGCGAGGAAATGGATCACCTTCGCCAAACGCAGATCGATCAGATCCAGCGCGTGCCGCATCCGCAGCACCAGGGCCGTATCCATAACGTCCTGGGTGGTCGCCCCCCAATGGACATAGCTGCCGGCAGCGCCCCCAACTGCCTCCCGGAGCTGAGCCACCAGCGCGATCACCGGAACCCCCGAGCTCTCGACCCCTCGGGCAACCTCATCCTCGTCGGCCACAAACGTGGTCAGCGCCCGGTCAATCTCCGAGCCAACCTGCTCCGGGATGACACCAATCCGGGCCTGTGCCCGGGCGAGCCCACGTTCCATCTCCACCATTGCGGCCAGCAACGCAGGCGTTCCCAGCAGCGGCCCCACGTCAGGATCCGAGAAGATCGGGTCGAGATAACCGGTCACCCGCGCTGCTCCCCCTCGCTGTCGGGCAGGATGCCAAGTTCGTCCCTGGCAATAGCGTAGCCCCGGTTGGCGGCGGGGACTCCGGCATAAACCGCAACGTGGAACAGGGCTTCCTTGATCTGATCGACGGTTGCACCGGTATTCCGAGAGGCGCGGATGTGCATGGCGAACTCGTCCCAATGTCCGAGGCTGGCCAGGATCGACAGGGTGAGCAGACTGCGGATCGGACGATCCAGGCCCGGCCGGGTCCAGACCGACCCCCATGCCCCTTCGGTAATGAATCGCTGGAAATCCGCATCGAAGGAGGTTTTTCGGCCCTCGGCGCGATCCACATGCGCCGCCCCCAGAACCTCGCGCCGGACCGTCATCCCCGCCTCGAACCGTTCGTTGTCGGACATCGGATCTCCCTCCCCAATTGTCTGGTTCAGGTGGTAGCGCGCCCGTCGATAAGCGTCCAGCGGCTTAGACCGCCTCATCGACCTCATCAAGGTCGGTTTCACGCGGCGCCAGCAGCTGACGGCGCACCTCCCGTTCTTCCTGGGTGAGGCGGTCGACTTCCCCCTGCTTCAGGGCATGGGCAGCGCCCCTCATCTCCTCGGTCCATTTCGGCATCGCGCCCTCGAGCGCCGCCAGGGCCTGACGTTGAGACGAGGCTAGTTTGGAGGCCTGCTCGAACTGCTCGACGATGTCGCTCTTTCTAAGCGCAACGAAATCCCGATGGTCCGGAAGAACCTGGCCTATCGCCGGCAGCACCTCGGCCTCGTAAGTGGCTGCGGCCGCCTGACGTTCGGGCGAAGTCATCCAGAGAAAACCCCACCCGGACGGTGTCCCAAGACGCCAGACCCCAAGCCTGCAAACCTCGAACACATACTCGGTGGGGTACGCCGCGACCATGTCCTCAAGTGTACGAAGCACTTTGTTCGGATGTGCGTAGCATCCGCGCAGGGCCTGGTGCAGGGCGTCCACCTTGGCCTCGTGCCGACGAAAGAACGTGTGATCGTCCTGCAGTCGACGAACCTCGCCATCCAAGGTCTTGACCTTGCGACGCACCCGCTCCAACACCTTGTAGCTTTGGTCGATCAAGGTGACGTAGGCGCGCAAGGTGTCGATACGGTCGCTTGCGGCAACCGCTTTCTGATGCAAGTCCGTCAGCGCGGCGGGAACGAGGTCAGTCATCTTCGGTCGCTCACAACAATCGAGAGACGACAGAATACCCCAAAATAGTTAACGAGGCCCTGCCACTCTCCCAAAACAACCGTCTTTTCGTCTCACTCAGCAGCAGGCTTGTGGGAAATCGGACGGCCGGCCCGGCTGTCGGCGAGTTCGCCAAACCGGCTCATGGTATGCTCCGACCAGTGCTTTATGTCATAGCGGCTGACATTGGCGCGCATCTTCTGCATGCGCCCCTTCTGCTCTTCCGGCGTCATCTCCAGCGCCTGATCGATCGCCGCATCCATGAAACGCTCAGAATAGGGGTTGGTCAGCACCGCATAGGGCAACTGCACAGCCGCACCCATGAACTCCGAGATCACGAGCGCGCCCTGCTCATCGATCCGAGCGGCGCAATACTCCTTACAAACGAGATTAAGTCCATCCCGTAACGGCGTGAGCCAGCAGACATCTGCTGCCTGAAAATAGGCGACCAAATCCTCCAGCGGGATCGCGCTGGCGAACAAGCTGATCGGCACCCAGTCGAACCGGCCGAAGCGGCCGTTGATGCGCCCGACAAGACCTTCGATCTCCTGTTGGACCTGCTGGTATACGGCCATGTTCTGATTGGCGACCACCGACACCACCATCAGGCGGACCCCGCCATGCAGGTCCTTGCGCCGTTCCAGGAGCCGCTCATAGGACTCCAGCATCTCCTTGGTGCCCTTCGTGTAGTCAGTCCGGGCAATCGAGACGATCAGACGTTTGCCGGCGAGCTCTTCCCGAATGGAGTTCAGTTTTTCCGCGGTTTCGGGCTTGCGGGCGATTTCCTCGATATGCGCCATGTTCGTGCCGACCGGGAAGGCGTCGATATTGACGATCTGATCCCGGAACTTGAGACGCGTGATGATCGTCGGCTCCGACAGCGCCATGCCCCGGGGCGACATGCCGTCCTCTACGTCCAGTTCCTCCTGCACCTCGACGTCGAACAGGCTGCGAGCCGCGTGCGCGAAGTTCATTGCGTAGCGGGGAATGTGAAACCCGACCAGATCGCAGGCCAGCAGGCTTTCCATGATCTCGTTCCGCCAGGGCAGGACATTGAAAATGTCGGCAGACGGGAATGGCGTGTGGTGGAAGAAGGAAATCCGCGCATTCGGCTTCATCTGCCGCAGATACATCGGTGCCAGCCACAGATTATAGTCGTGCACCCAGATGATCGCGTCATCGGCCGCCTGTTCGGCAGCAGCCTGGGCGAACAGGAAATTCACCTCCTGAAAGGTCGGCCAGTCGACCGGACCGTAATCGTAGGCGTCCACAAACGAGTGCAGGATCGGCCAGAGCGCCTCCTTCGAGGTCACATGGTAGAAGCTCGCCACCTGCTCCTCGGTCAGCGCCAGCCTGGCCACGTCGTAGTCGCCGAAATCGTCACTGATCGTGACCACCCGGTCCCAGTCTGCCAGTTCGCCTGTCTTGCGCAGCTTCCAGGCGACCCAGGACCCGCGCGAGACTTCGCCGAAAAAGCTCTTCAGGGTTGGCACGATACCGTTCGGGCTCTTATTGGCGCGGAGTTCGACGACGCCATCGACCTCGACCTCCTCATAGGGCTGCCGATGGTAAACGATTACAAGATCGGACTTCATGCGGCAGCCTCCCGGAGTGTCGTCAGAGTGGAAAGAACTTCGTGGATCCCAGCGGCCCCATCGCCGCGCGCGATCGTGGTGTTGGGCAGCCCCCGCACACGGTCCAGCAGACCGGGCTCGCTGTTGGCAACCGCCACGCCGCGCAAGCCGGTCTCGAACAGGGACAGGTCGTTCATCGTATCGCCTGCGACCAGCACACGGCCGCCGTCGATCTTCAGGTGATCGACGACCCGCAATAGGGTCGGCCCCTTGCTGACGCCCCTAGGGAGCACGTCGAAATAGGTGTCTGCCGAAGTCAGACAATCAAACCCGGCCTCCTCGACCTTCTGCACCACGGCCGGATCGTATTTCGAGGGGTTGTAGTAATAGCTGACCCGATAGCGGAACGGCGTCGGTTGCAACTCCAGCCAGGGGACATCCGACAGCATGTCCCGGATCCGATCGCCAGAATCCCCCCAGATCTCGGCAATCTCCGCCTCGAGCTCCGGGACCGGAACCAGATCCGGTCCGCCGACGATCGTGGTGCCCACATCGCCGATCACGAAATCCGGAAACGGCACCCAACCGTCGGCGCAGAGTTCTTTAATGAACGGGATGTCGCGACCGGTCACGAAGACCAGCATCACCTTGTCCCGATTGGCCTTGAGGGCGCCGTAGAGCGCATCCCGCTCAGTATTGCTGCCCCCGAGGAAAGTGCCGTCCAGGTCGGTTGCGAGGATCACATCCTTGGAGGATGCGTCCGGCATCTGGAAGGGCGTATTCATGACAAAATCTCCGATACGTACTCAGGAACATTCTCTTCTGTCGGGTGCGCGAGCACCACATTGAGGGCATTCGGTTCCGCCTTTAGCGGCCGGCCCAACAGGGCCTGCAAGGCATCCGTGATTTCGACGCCATCGGCCACGATGGAGCGAACAGCCGAGCAGATCGGCATCTCGATGCCCAATTGCGCGGCGAGATCGGTGACCGAGACCGCGTTGACCACCCCTTCGACCACGCTGCGTCGGTTGCTCAGCAGCTCCTCCTTGGAGTGCTGCTCGCCCAGCGCCTTGCCGAAGGACATGTTGCGCGACTGCTCGCTGGAGCAGGTCAGCGCCAGATCTCCCATACCAGACAAACCGGTCACGGTTTCCCGCCGCCCGTCCAGGGCTTCGGCCAGCGTCTTCATCTCGTCCAGCCCGCGCGTGATCAAGGCCGCCCAGGTGTTGGTCCCAAAGCCTAGCCCCTTGGCGATCCCACAGGCGATGGCAATCACGTTCTTCACGGCCCCGCCGACCTCCACGCCGACGACGTCATCCGACATGTAGGGGCGGAAGGTCGGGGTCGCGAGGGTGACGGACAACCGGGCCGCCAGCGATCCGGTCGGGTCGTGCGCCACATCGGCCGAGGCAATGGTCACCGCCGTCGGATGCCCGGCCGCCACTTCCGAAGCGAAACTGGGCCCCGACAGCACCGCAATCGGATGCCCCGGCATCGCTTCCTCGACAACCGTGGTCAGCAGTTTTCCGCTGTCCCGCTCAATCCCCTTGCTCGCCAGAACCACCGGGACGCCGGATGCTGCGACCGCATGCACCCGCTCCCCAATATCGCGGATCGCCTGGGACGGCACGACCAGGAGGATCGCGTCCGCATCCCGGACCGCCAACGCCATGTCCGAGGTCACCGTGATCCCGTCCGGCAGATCGTACCCCGGCAGCAACTGATCGTTGACCCGATCGCGCTGCATCGCCGCCGAGAGCTTTGGATCGCGCGCCCACAGGGTCACCACGGCCCCGGCTCGGGCCGCCGTGATCGCCAGCGCGGTGCCCCACGCCCCGCCCCCGATCACGCAGATGCGTGTCATGGGCGCGGGTCCGTCGGTGGACGGCAGGGGAAGTTCAGATGTCGGATCGATGGAAGTAATGGGAGGGATCTCCTGAATGTGAAACTCGCCGAAAGGGTCGTGATTTTACCATTTCTAAAGATGCGTCAAACCGCCGCTGGATCAAGATATCACCGCTCTCCTCACTGATGGGTTATGCGATGACCGTCTTGAGAAAATACATGGATATAGTCCTCTAAAATATTGACAAATATACGGCTACCTGAACTTCTGATTTCGGCATTCGCCGGTTCGCGGACCGTACAGTCCGGGCCGCCGGCAAGAACGCCATGAAGGACCCGTGTATCGCCCAGGTCTTCGACCACATCGATCTCGAAGCCAAGCGCGCCATCCTGGTCCGAACCTTTTTCGAGAACCTCGAAATGTTCCGGACGGATGCCGACGGTGACGATGTGATCGTCCAAGTTTGCTGCACTTGCGAAAGGAAGATAACCCGGATCGACCGCTTTCTCCAAACGCAGGCCCTTCGGTTCGACCCGCGCCGAGAGCAAATTCATCGCGGGTGATCCAATGAAGGCGGCGACAAAGGTGTTTGCCGGGCGGTCGTAAAGATCGCGCGGGCTGCCGACCTGTTCGACCCGTCCATCATTCATCACGACGATCGTGTCGGCCAAGGTCATGGCCTCGACCTGGTCATGGGTCACGTGGATCATGGTGGTTCCGAGCCGACGGTGCAGACGGCTGATTTCCAGCCGCATCCGCACACGAAGCGAGGCGTCCAGGTTCGACAACGGCTCATCGAACAGGAACACTTTCGGGTTGCGGACGATTGCCCGGCCGATCGCCACCCGCTGCCGCTGACCGCCCGAGAGTTCCTTCGGCTTGCGATCCAGCAGGTCGGTGAGCCGCAGGATCTCGGCCACATCCCTCACCCGCTGCTCGACCGTGCCTTCATCGGTCTTGGCCAGCCGAAGGCCGAAGGCCATGTTCTTGAAGACCGTCATATGGGGGTAGAGCGCATAACTCTGGAACACCATGGAGACCTGACGGTCGGCCGGTGCGATATCGTTCACCACCCTGCCCGCGATCGAAAGCTCGCCCTCCGAGATCTCCTCCAACCCGGCGATCATTCGCAGCAGAGTGGACTTTCCGCAGCCGGACGGCCCGACCAGGACACAGAACGCGCCGTCCTCAATCTCGAGATCGATCCCCTTGATCGCCTCGAAACTGGCGAACCTCTTGCGAACGCCCTTGAGCGTGACCGCTCCCATACCCGCTCCTTACCCTTTCACCGCACCGGCCGTGAGACCTGAGACGATGCGTCGTTGGAAAACCAAGACAAGTGCGATCAACGGCACGGTGACGATCACCGACGCCGCCATGATCCGCCCCCATGGCACCTCGAACTCGCTTCCGCCGGTGATCAACGCAATGGCGACCGGAACGGTTCTCTGATCGTTCGTGAGGGTGAAGGTCAGAGCGAACAGAAACTCGTTCCAGGCCACGATGAAGGCCAAAAGGCCCGTCGTGACCATGGCAGGGAGCATCAACGGCAGGAAGATCCTGGTCAGCAGGGTCCAGGGACCCGCCCCGTCCATGATCGCCGCCTCCTCGACCTCGATCGGCAGTTCCCGAATGAAACTTGTCAGCACCCAGACGGTGAACGGCAGGGTGAAAATCAGATACGAGAAGATCAGACCGAACCCGCTGTTGAACAGGCCCAGGACCCGGATCAGCTCGAACATTCCCGAGAGAACGGCGACCTGAGGAAACATCGAGACACTGAGAACCGCCAGCAGCATCATCCGCCGGCCTCGGAACCTGAACCGACCCAGCGACATGGCGGCGGTCAGCCCCAGGGTCAGCGAAACGGCGACCACCGAGACCGAAACGAACAGCGAGTTCAGAATGTTCCGGGCAAAGGACTGTTCCTCGAAGATCGAGGTGTAATTGTCCAAAGGGAACCCGCGCGGCAGCACATCGACCTCAAAAATCGATGGACCGCTTTTGAACGAGGTGACGAGCGCATAGTAGAACGGAAACAGCAGAATCAGCAGCAGCACCGCGACCAGCAGCCAGAACGCGCTTTGTTTCAGCGGTTTCCACACCGAGTTCGGCATCAGCGCTCCTCCCGCACGACGTCCGCCTTCAGGACGGTCAGATACAGTGCCGTCATGATCGCAATGATCATGAACAACAGGGTCGATGCGGCCGAGCCGTAGCCCACGTCCTGGAAGTCGACCAGTTGCTGGCGGGCATAGACCGACATGGTCATGGTCGACTCCGCGTTACCGGTCATGATGTAGACAACGTCGAACACCCGCAGGGCGTCCAGCATCCGGAAGACCAGCGCAACCATCAGCGCGGGCCAGATCAGGGGCAGCGTCACACCAAAGAACACCCGTACCGGATGGATGCCGTCGACCCGCGCCGCCTCGTAACAGTCCTTCGGCAGCATCTGGAGCGCTGCCAGCGCCAGCAGTGCGACGAACGGCGTGGTCTTCTAGGCGTCCACCAGAATGACCGAGAGCATGGTCAGATCGGGGTCGGCAAGCCATGCGATCGGTTGGGCGATCAATCCAAGCTTGAGCAGCACGTGGTTCACGACTCCGAACTGATCGTGCAGCATCCACGCCCACATCTTGGCGGACACGACGGTCGGGATGGCCCAGGGAATCAGAACGGCGGCCCGGAACAGGCCGCGCCCCGGGAAGCTGGTATTCATCACCAGCGCGAGGGTCACGCCCAGCAGCATCTCGATCGCGACCGACCCGAACGCAAAAACCAGAGTATTCTTGACCGACACCCACCACAGGGGATCGGTGATCAGCCCGTACCAGTATCCTTCGTCCCGCACCGCGAAGTTCTCGAAACCGATGAAGGACGCCGAACCCGGTGCCGACAGGGAAGCATCGGTGAACGCAAACCCGAAAGTGCGGACCAAGGGCCAAACCGCCACCACCGCCAAGGCCACAAGCATTGGCGTCAGAAACAGCCACGCCGTCCGGAGACGCGCACGCTGGTGCGACGAGCCCGTCGTCGTCTGAGGTGTCGGCGCAGATGTAGGCGCGGATCCTGGCATGGTCAATCCGGGCGTGCGCCTACCATCGGCCGCGGCGGCTCAACCGTGTCAGACCAGCTTCCAGCTCCGCCAGGGCCGGCTCGGCCTCTTCCTGTCCGGCCAGCACGCCATGCACCGCGGCCCATAACTGATCGGAAACCCGATTTTACTTGTCGCCGACGATCTCAGACGGGCGCGCAACAGCATTGGTGAAGGTTTCCTTCAGCGTCCCAAAAAACGGATTGGCCGTCAGAACCTCCTGGTCCTCGTACAGCGCCGGATAGGTCGGATTATACGAGGAGCTGATGGCCCGCGCCTTCTGCTGCGCCTGACCTGTCAGGAACGTCGCCAGATCGACCGCCAATTCCGGATTTTTTGAGTATTTCGAGACCGCCAGATTCCAGCCCCCTAGGGTGCCGGTATGGCTGCCGCTCGTACCGTTGCCTTTCGGCAGCGCCACGACGCCGACCTTGCCCTTGATGCTGCTCTCCTCGCTTTGCGCCAGGGCCCAGGCATAGGGCCAGTTGCGCATGAACACCGCGTTGCCGGACTGGAAAACGCCGCGCGCCGCCTCCTCGTCGTAGTTCAGAACGCCTTCGGGAGAAATGTCGCCGACCCAAGACGCAGCCAAGCTTAGCGCCTCGACCGCGCCGGGATTGTTGACCGTCACGGAGCCGTCGTCGGCCACGATGGTGCCGCCGCCACTGCTGTCGAGCCATTCCAAGGCGTTGCAGGTCAGCCCCTCATACGCTTTGCCCTGCCAGACGAAGCCCCAGATGTCGGTATCGCCATCGGCCCGCTCCGCCGCCATCACCGTCTGCGCGATCTCGGTCATCTCGGTCCAGGTGGTGGGGGCCTCGAATCCGTGCCTCGCCAGCAGGTCGACGCGGTAGTACAAAACCCCGGCATCGGTCCACCATGGCAGCGCGAGAAGCGCACCGTCGACCGTGTTGTTTTCAATCAGCGCCGGAAAATGCCCCGATCCCGCTTTCGGGTCATAGGTCGTCATGTCGACCAGATGAGGCGCGAGAATACCCGGCCAGACCACGTCGATCTGCAAGATATCGATATCGTCGCCCTGGGCCGCCAGGATCTGTTGGTAGAGTGCCAAACGTTCGGTCGAAGAGTTCGGCGTGGAGACGATCTCAACGTCGACGTCCTTGCCCTCGGACCAGGCCGCGACGCCGGCCTTGCACAATTCCAGTTCAACCCCGACCGCACCGCAGGAGATCGACAGGGTCTGCCCACCCACCGCCGGCGCAGCGCCGACGAAGCCAAGGCCACAGACAACCGAAAGTGCCGATGCAAAACGCGTGGCGGATCGGAAAAACATGTCAGAACTCCCTCTGCAGTGTAATTTTTTAGGGGCCGACGGTCGCGACGGACCGGCCCTGCAGTCGTGCGAAAGACCTCAATCCCTCGGATTGTCCGACCCTGCCGGTCGGTAACTCGTCGCACTCTGCCTACCATCCGATATGTGTCCTCCTTTTATCATGTCCACCGAAAAATAGAGTGGTCGGTCTGGCATAATCTGAAGCACCCACTATTGTCTCCGGAGGGAGGCGCGACCTGCTGGGCAGTAAAAAGATCCAAGTTCTGGTCGTAGTCGAGACAATAAAATCAACGCCTTAGATCTTCATCGCGACGACACTCAGCGACTGGTGCCAGCTTGCGCAGGCCGCACTGCCGCACTGTGGGGCGCCACGCAGGAGCCTCAGACAGACCGATCCCAATCGGAGGACGATTGAATATGACCGCACTTACCCAGAACGCCGATGCAACCCAGGCTTTGGTCGATTGGTGCAGGCAGAAACTGGACACCGCAGAGACGACCTTCGACGCCGGTCTGGCGATTGCCCGTCGGATGGGCGCGCACAAGGCGGGCGAGTCCTGCGAAGTCGGCTTCTGGGTGCCAGAGCTTCTGGAGCGGCGGGTTCCGGACGGCGACATATTCATTGAGGTGCTCGAACCGGTCGACGAGGTCCATCTCACCGTTTCCCGGCAAACCCACAAATTCGACCGGCACCTCATTCCGGCGGGTCGCTGCGAGGGTTTCGTGTTCTCCGTCATCTCGGGCATGCGGGCCGGGACACGTGACACGATCGGCTCGTTCTACGCACTGACATGGCGCGACGAGAACGGCAAGTGGCACCGCATTCTCGATCCGCTCGCCCACTCCCTGCCGTTCGGCGTGTTCGCACCGGCCGAGTATTATGACATCGAGGCGATGCAGGCGGCCCGCTCCGACAAGGCGTATTTCGAAGCCCTCCCGGAGGGTGACCCGGTCAAACTGTCCAATCCGGTGAATATTCTGCAGATCCATCCCGGGACCGCGACCGCCGGCGGCACCCTCGCCAGTCTGGCACGCCGGTTCGACCACCTCGCCGAGCGAGTCCGAAACAATCTGCCGCTTGAGCCGGCCGACAAGCTGTTTCTGGGATACGACTCGGTCCAGTTGATGCCGGTCGAGCCGACCACCGTGTTCGAAACGGGTCAGGAATTCTGGACCGACACCGCGATCGAGGGAGACGATCAGACCGGCGGCATCGTAACCGCTGAATTGCATCGGCCAAGCACCACCAATTGGGGCTACGACGTGGTGGTTGCCGGAATGGCTGCCGTCAACCCGGCTATTCTGGAAAGCGGCCGTCCGGACGAACTGGTCGACCTCATCGAGGCCCTGCACAACTTCCCGGGCTCCCCGAAAAAGCTGGTGCTCGATGTGGTGTTCGGACACAGCGATAACCAAGGTCTGCACGCGCTGAACTATCACTTCTTCGCCGGGCCGAATATGTACGGTCAGAACATCAACTATCGACATGGAATCGTCCGGGCGATCCTGCTGGAGATGCAGCGCCGCAAGGCGAATTTCGGCGTCGACGGGATCCGGGTCGACGGCGCCCAGGATTTTACCTTCTGGAACAGTTCAACCGAGCAACTGGAACACGACGACGACTATCTTCAGGAGATGTCGGATGTGGTCCAGGAGGTGGCAGGCCGCCGATACCGTCCGTGGTTCGTGTTTGAGGATGGCCGCCCCTGGCCGCAGGAGGACTGGGAACTGTCCTCCACATACAGGGCGGTGGTCGAAAAGCAGCGCGACGATGATGTGTTCCAATGGGGGCCGCTGACATTCGCCCACAATACCCCGTTCATCTATTCGTTCTGGCTGTCGAAATGGTGGCGCATCAAGGAGATCATGGAGGTCGGCTCGAACTGGATTTCAGGCTGCGCGAACCACGACACCCTGCGCCGCGGAACCCAGATCAATCCCAAGCTCAACGTCAACACGCGGCTTGGCGACACGCGGATGGAGATTCTGGACAAGGCCTACGACAACCCTGCGGTTTCGCTGATCACCTACTGCGCCTTCCCCGGGGTCCCGATGGATTTCCTCAATGCGTCCGCGCGCGCCAGCTGGGGCTTTATCCGGAATCAGGACGACCAGTACGGCGTCAAGGTGGTCGCCGAAGAAGCGATCTCCTTGAAATGGCAGGTGGACGAGTACGCCTATTCGATGCCGATGGCCTTCCGGCGCCTGAAGGAAATGGGGTTCACCACCCGGGAGGACCTGGTCCGGTTCATGGAATTCCTGCCGGCGCTGGTCGAGGTAACCAACAACGATCTTGAAGTGATCGCGAGGCTCGCCAACGAGGTGAACCCGCCGCTTGCAGGGCCCGGCCCGTTCACTGTCGCCGGATTGAAGCAGGTCGCGCGAGCCTGGATGGACGACATGCACGACTACTGCAACGTCTCCGGCTATGAAGCAGCGCTCAGCGAAACCCAGACCGGCTTCAATCTCGCGGTGCGACAGTTCCGGCACGCCAATCCTTGGCTGCAGGCCAACCTGAAGGGTGGGGATCACTACGATTACCGGAAACCGGTCGACGGCAGCGTTCTCTTCACCACGCTGCGGCACGCGCCGAACGGGGACCAGGTATTCTGCATCGCGCATCTGGAGGGTGGACCGGTGACGATCGACCCGCTGACGATGGATATTCCCGGACTTGAGGGCATGGGCTGGAACGTCGCCCTGCGCACCCCGCCGATAGGTGGCGATTTCGTCGGCGGCGTGCTGACGATCGCCGACAGCATGGGCGTGCTCTACACCCGTCCCGCCGCGCGCCGTTAGAACCGGTCAAGCTCAGGGATCGTCACGAGAACGTCATTCCGCGCCCCTGGACAGGGGGCGCGGCTAAGTCATGTTTAGGGGATGCGCAAACTCCTGCTTCTCCTCACCCTTCTGCTCGCACTACCTGCCAAAGCGGACCCGTCAAAACCGATCCAGGTTTCCAGCGGTGCCTACCATGCGGTGACGCCCCCAGGCTGGGATGGCACTTCACCGCTGCCGGTCGTGGTCTTCTTCCACGGATACGGCCAAACGGGCCAGGTGGTTGCCACAAATGACCGCCTGACCGGCCCGTTCGGCGCCAACGGGGTGCTGCTGATCGCGCCGACCGGCCTGCAGAAGAGTTGGGGCCATGTCGGCTCGCCGCGGCGGCTGAGGGACGAGAACGCGTTCGTCGACGAGATCCTGGCGGACGTGAAAGGCCGCTATCCGATCGACGAGAACCGCATCTGGGCCTCCGGTTTCAGCCAGGGCGGCTCGATGGCCTGGGATGTCGCGTGTTATCGTGCGGATCGCTTCGATGCGGTATTTCCGGTGGCGGGCGCGTTCTGGCGACCGCATCCAAGCACATGCACATCCGGCCCGGTCAATCTGTTCCACACCCACGGCACCGGCGATACGGTCGTGCCCATGACCGGCCGGCCGATCCGGGAGATCTTCCACCAGGGGGATGTCATCGCGGGCATGGCGCTCTGGCGCCAGGTGGACGGTTGTTTGGTCGAGCCGGATCGGGTGGAGACCCTCGACGATCTGCGCTGCGAGACGTGGACGAGGTGTAGTTCCGGCAAGGAACTGAAGCTCTGTCTGCATCCGGGCGGACATATGATCCCGAAGGGCCTGATCGACATGGCCGTAACCTGGGCCAACGATCTTAGTCGCAGGTAGGCGCTAGGTGGTGATTTCCAGATCGACCGACCCCAGACCCTCGACCTCATAGCGCATGCGATCGCCGGCCTCGCCGAACCGGGTTTTCATGGACGACCCGGTCATCACGATCATTCCCGCCTGCAGCGGCCGTCCCTGCGCCACCAACAGATTCGCCAGCCAGGCGAGCGCGGTCAGGGGATTGCCGAGGGCTGCCCCGGTATCCGCCGTCTCCACCTCGTCGTTATAGGTCAGTCTCACCGGCGTTCGGGAGAGATCGAGCGTGCGCCAGTCGCCCGTCACGTCTCCCAGGACCACGGCGCCGTTCCAGGCATTGTCCGCAATCAGGCTCTCCACGTTCAGTTTGGAATAGTCCGAGTTACGGTCCTCCACCATCTCGAAGGCGGGAATGGCCGCCTCAATCGCATCACGGACGGTCTCTGCGGTATATGGCGCACCGAGCCCCGGCAGATCGCGGCCCAGGCGCAGACAGATCTCGAATTCCAGTCCGACCCGCACGTAGTCGGCTCTCGAAATCCGCGCCGGACTGTCCTGAACCACGGAGCCGAAGATCGAACCGGCGCAGGGCTCTGCCACGCCCACCAGGTCCTGCACCGCTTTCGAGGTCAGTGCGATCTTGTAGCCCACCACCTCGCCTTTGCCGGACGCGCGCCACAGCGCCACCAATGCCCGTCCCGCCGCATAGGCGGCGGACTGGTCGGGCGGCAGCAGATCGCCCGTCAACGGTTCGAAGCGTTTGCGGGCGGCATGTTCGGCGGCAAGAAATGCGGCCGTTTTGCTTGGATCGAACACCGTATCCTCCTTAACTCAGAGCCCATTTGTAGATTCCGGGACCCTAACACCGAAATCGTCGCGCACCCTATACAGCAAGACCAGCCCGAGACCGATGCCGCAAACCGGGATGACCACGACGCGGACGCCCCACTGCCCCCGTTTTAAAGGCCAGCGCTTCGTGAAACCCGATGCGCGACCGAGAGCTTGTGGCGCCACAGTTTGCCTGATATCTCAGGGTCATGATGGATTCATTCTCGCGCTCAACTGAGCAGGTCTCTTCGCCCTCGGATTTAGGTGCCCTGTCTCGGCTGACCGTCGATTTGGGCGCCATCCGGGCGAACTATCAACGCCTCTCCGAATCTCTCGGTGACGTGCCCGCGGGAGCCGTCGTCAAAGCCAATGCCTACGGTCTCGGGGTTGAACGTATCGCTCCCACGCTTTGGGATGCGGGCTGCCGTTTCTTCTTCACGGCCACCCTGCCCGAAGCGATTCAGGTTCGCGCCCTGCTGCCGAAAGCCGGAATCAGCGTGTTGAACGGTTTGGTGTCGGGCTGCGAGCCTCTGTTTGCCGAACACGGAATCGCGCCGGCGCTCGGGAGCCTTGAGCAAATCGCCGATTGGAAAGCCCATTGTGGCCGGGTGGGCAAGAGCTTGCCGGCCCTGCTCCATGTCGATACCGGGATGAGCCGCACCGGTCTCGATGCCGGAGAATGGCAAGCTGTTCTGGACACGCCACAACTGCTGGATGGCGTAGACTGGCTGTATCTGATGTCCCATCTGTCCTGCTCGGACGAACCGGAGAATCCAGAGAACCGGCGACAGTTGGAGGCCTTCCAGGCGATCCGCCAGACCTGCCCAACCCAGATGAAATACAGTCTGGCCAATTCGGCAGCCTGTCTGTTCGACAGCAGCTACCATTTCGACATCGCCCGGCCCGGGATCGGGATTTACGGCGGGAACCCGCGCGCCGACCGGCCTAACCCGCACGCCTGTCCGATTCGGCTCGAAGGCCGGGTCCTGCAGACCCGGACGATCGCCGCAGATACGCCGGTCAGCTACGGCGCGACATGGCGGGCGAAACGGGAAACGAGGGTTGCGACGCTCGGCGCCGGTTACGCCGATGGCTACCTCCGATCCCTTTCCGATCGCGGCCGCGTGGCCTTCGGAGACCGGGTCTGTCCGATCATCGGCCGGGTCACCATGGATACGATCATGGCCGATGTGACCGATCTACCCCCCGACCTGACACGGCCCGGCGCGTTCGCTGAGTTGTTGGGGCCGACCATAACACCCGACGACGCGGCAGCGGCGGGCGGGACCATCAGCTATGAATTGTTGACCAGTCTCGGCGCGCGGTATGCTCGCCGCTATATCGACACAGGATCGCCGACCGCATGAACCCACTTGCAAAGATCGGGGCCACCTTTCTGGCGTTTCTGGCCGGAACCGGACGGTTGGTCATGTTCGCCGGGGCGGTGGTGGGACAGGCTGTCACGCCGACCTACTATCCCCGCCACATTCTCAAACAGTTCATCGAGATCGGATACTACTCCCTTCCGGTCGTGGGACTCACGACCCTGTTCTCCGGGATGGTGCTGGCGCTTCAGAGTTACACCGGGTTCGCGCGGTTTTCCGCCGAAGGCGCTGTCGCGACGGTGGTGGTTCTGTCTATGACGCGAGAGCTTGGTCCGGTCCTGGCCGGGCTGATGGTCGCCGGACGGGTGGGAGCCGCCATGGCGGCGGAGATCGGCACCATGCGCGTGACCGAGCAGATCGACGCCCTGACGACGCTTTCGACAAATCCGTTCAAATACCTGATCGCGCCTCGGGTGATCGCGGCGACCGTCAGCCTGCCAATCCTTGTCTTGATCGGAGACATTGTCGGGGTGTTCGGCGGCTATGTGGTCAGCACCTACAAACTTGGCTTCAATCCCAGCAACTACATTCAGTCGACGGTCGAGTATCTTGAATTCATGGACGTGGTATCCGGTCTGGTGAAGGCGGCGGTGTTCGGCTTCATCATCGCGCTGATGGGCTGTTACCACGGCTACAACAGCGGACGCGGCGCCCAGGGCGTCGGCGCCGCCACCACGAACGCCGTGGTCTCCGCCTCGATCCTGATCCTGGTGGCAAACTATTTTCTGACCGAAGTGTTTTTCTCGGGCGGAGGATGAGGAGCGTTCGATGACCGAGGGAACCCCAAAGATCGCGCTCCAGAACGTCCACAAAAGCTTCGGCGCGAAGCACGTGTTGCGGGGCGTCGACCTGCAGGTCGCCAAGGGCGAGAGCCTGGTGATCATCGGTGGCTCAGGCACCGGCAAGTCCGTCGCCCTGAAATGCGTGCTCGGCCTGATGGAGCCTGAGCAAGGCTCGATCAAGATCGACGGCGAGGAAATGGTCGGCGTCTCCCGGAGCGAGCGGGCCGACGCGATGCGCAAGTTCGGCATGCTGTTTCAGGGCGGCGCCCTGTTCGACAGCCTTCCCGTCTGGGAGAACGTGGCCTTCGGTCTGATCCAGTCCCAAGGGATGCCCCGGCGTGACGCGCGGGATGCCGCTCGGGAGAAGCTGCGGCAGGTCGGTCTCGGCGAAGAGGTCATCGACCTCCATCCGGCAGAGCTGTCGGGCGGCATGCAGAAGCGGGTGGCGCTGGCACGGGCGATTGCGACGGCACCGGAGATCATCTTTTTCGACGAGCCGACCACGGGTCTGGACCCCATCATGGCCGACGTGATCAACGATCTGATCGTCAATTGCGTACGGGAACTGGGTGCGACGGCGCTTTCGATCACCCACGACATGGCGAGCGCGCGTAAGATCGCCGATCGGATCGCGATGATTCACCAGGGCAAGATCATCTGGCAGGGCTCGGTCTCCGAGATGGAGAACAGCGGTAGCCCTTACGTGGACCAGTTCATCCACGGCCGTGCCGAGGGCCCGATCAAGATGGCGATCCAGGACCATTGAGGCACACCCGCTGACGCACACGCACTAGGGACCGAACCGCACGATGGCGAAACCTTCCACCCGCTATGTCTGTCAGGAATGCGGCGGCGTTCATGCCAAATGGGCGGGCAAGTGCGATTCCTGCGGCGCGTGGAATTCGTTGGTCGAAGAGGTCGTGGAAGCGGCGCCGAAGGCGATGAAACCCGGTGGCGGGCGGCGGATCGAATTCGTGGGCCTGGACGGAGCCGCCAAGCACACGCCCCGAAAAATGGCCAATATCGGCGAGTTCGACCGGGTTCTCGGCGGTGGGCTGGTCGCCGGCTCCGCCACCCTGATCGGCGGCGATCCGGGTATCGGAAAGTCGACCCTGCTGCTTCAGGTGGTCGCCCGTCTGGCCCAGACCGCCCGCTGCGCCTATGTGTCCGGCGAGGAGGCGATCGACCAGGTTCGGCTGCGCGCCCAGCGTTTGGGCGTGTCCAAGGCCCCTGTCCAGCTCGCCGCCGCCACCAGCATCCGCGACATCCTCGCGAGCCTGGACGGACCCGACGCACCGGAAGTCCTGGTGATCGATTCGATCCAGACCATGTATGTGGATGCCCTCGACAGCGCCCCCGGCACCGTCGCCCAGGTCCGCGCCTCGGCCCAGGAACTGATCCGTATCGCCAAGAAGACCGGGATCGCGGTTCTGCTGGTCGGTCATGTCACCAAGGAGGGGACCATTGCCGGTCCCCGCGTGCTGGAACACATGGTCGACACGGTGCTGTACTTCGAGGGTGAACGGGGCCACCAGTTCCGGATCCTGCGCGGCGTGAAGAACCGGTTCGGGCCGACCGACGAGATCGGCGTGTTCGAAATGACGGAAGCGGGACTGATGGAGGTCGGAAACCCCTCCGCCCTGTTCCTGGCGGACCGGCAAGACGACGTCTCCGGCGCCTGCGTCTTCGCGGGTATGGAGGGCACGCGCCCCGTTCTGGTCGAGATCCAGGCCCTGGTCGCCCCGTCTCCCTTCGGAACCCCGCGCCGCGCGGTGGTCGGCTGGGACAGCGGACGGCTCGCGATGGTGACCGCCGTTCTTGAGGCCCGCTGCGGTGTCAGCCTGGCCGGGAACGACGTGTTTCTCAATGTGGCCGGCGGGCTGCGGGTCTCAGAGCCGGCGGCCGATCTGGCGGTCGCAGCGGCCCTGCTGTCGTCCATGAGCGGTATCGCGGTGCCCAAGGGTGCGGTCGTGTTCGGCGAGATCGGGCTGTCGGCCGAGGTCCGCGCCGTCTCTCATGGTGAGGCGCGCCTCAAGGAAGCCGCAAAGTTGGGGTTTGAAAAGGCAATTCTCCCGTCCAGCCGACGGAAGGGTGGCAAGCCCACAGGCGACGGACTGGAGCTTGTGTCAATCGATCAGCTCCATGATCTGGTTGCTCTCTTGCAGGACCCGAGCGAGGGCGGTCGTTTCGGCCGCCGCGCGGTGTAAAGACGAAAGAGGACGGATGGACACCCTGCCCTTCAACCCGACGGATCTTGCGGTCCTCGTGATCCTGCTGCTCTCGGGCTTGCTGGCCATGCTGCGCGGGTTCGTGGCCGAACTGCTCTCGGTCGCCGCCTGGGTCGGCGCGTTCCTGATTGCGATCTACCAGTATCCCCTCCTGGAACCTCTGGTCACGCAATGGACCGGGATCGATGGTGATATCGCGGCGTTCGGGGCCGGCGCAGCCCTGTTCGTGATCGCGATCATCCTGCTGTCGATTCTGGCAAAGTTCGTGGCCAAGCCGTTGGGCCAGGTCACCCTCGGCGCGGTCGACCGCACCTTGGGCGTCATGTTCGGACTGGTTCGTGGCGCCATTCTGGTGAGTTTTGCCTACGCTCTGGTCGTCTGGGTTCTCCCGGACGAGACCGAGAGACCGGATTGGATCCGGGATGCCCGCACCCGACCCTATCTGGCAGCCGGTGCCGCCGAGTTGCAGAGGCTGGTGCCTGCACACATGCGCACGGAAGCGGATCTTCAATTGGAACGGGCGCATCGGCAGGCCGAGGAAGAGCTGCATCAACGCACGATCGACCGGCTGACCAGTCCGAGCGTGGAAGATCCGTCGAAAGACGGTGCGCCGACGGACGGCACGGGTTATAATGACCGCGAACGTCAGGAATTGAACCGTGCGATCCAGGGAACCCAATAGGGGGTAGACCCAGCCGCAAGGGATTGCCATCTATCACCCGGTCAGCCCTAAACACACCTCACCCAACGGGGTCACCGCGACATATGACGCTCACAACATCGCCGTTCGCTTCCGCATCCGAAGATGACGATCATTTCCAAGAGGAATGCGCCGTCTACGGCATCTTCGGCTCGATCGATGCCGCCGCCCATACCGCCCTCGGCCTGCACGCGTTGCAGCATCGGGGACAGGAAGCGACGGGCAT
The DNA here is from genome assembly GCA_024742605.1 of Alphaproteobacteria bacterium. Lineage (GTDB taxonomy): Bacteria > Pseudomonadota > Alphaproteobacteria > Thalassobaculales > Thalassobaculaceae > JANSYC01. The sequence continues at coordinate 49,371 of JANSYC010000021.1, forward strand.
CGTCTCGGCAGACGGCAAAAAGTTCCATCAGCACCGCGGCCTGGGCCATGTCGGCAAGAACTTCGGCGAAGAGAACAAGTCCATATTGGACGGGCTGCGCGGCTATGCGGCCATCGGGCACAATCGCTACGCCACAACGGGCGAGACCGCGCTGCGGAACGTCCAGCCGCTGTATGCGGATCTGGAATTCGGCGGCTTCGCGATCTGCCATAACGGCAACCTGACGAACGCGCTCCAGCTCCGCCGGGAACTCGTTCACAACGGCAGCATTTTCCAGTCGACCACCGATACCGAGACCATCCTGCAGCTGATCGCACGGTCGCGCCATCGTACGGTGACGGACAAGCTGATCGACGCCATGAAGCAGGTCGACGGCGCCTTCGCGCTGGTCTGCCTGACCGAGGAGTCGGTGATCGGCATGCGCGACCCCTACGGCGTGCGCCCGCTTGTCATCGGTCGGATCGGCGACGCCTACATCCTGACCAGCGAGACCGTGGCCCTCGACATCATCGGGGCCGAGTTCATCCGCGACGTCGAACCCGGCGAGATGGTGGTGATCGATACCAAGGGTTTGCACTCGTTCTTTCCGTTCCACAAAGCGCCGAAACGGTTCTGCATCTTCGAGTACATCTATTTCGCGCGCCCCGACAGCACGGTCGAAGGCCACAGCGTCTACGCCGCCCGTAAGGCAATCGGCGCGGAACTGGCCAAGGAATCGCCGGTCGAAGCCGATGTCATCATCCCGGTGCCGGACAGCGGCGTGCCGTCGGCCATCGGCTATGCGGCGGCGGCGAAGACACCGTTCGAGCTGGGCATCATCCGGAACCACTATGTGGGCCGGACCTTTATCCAGCCGACCGACCATGTCCGGCATCTGGGCGTGAAACTGAAGCATAACGCCAATCCCAGCGCGATCGCCGGCAAGCGGGTCGTTCTGGTCGATGACTCGATTGTGCGCGGCACCACCTCGACCAAGATCGTGGAGATGGTGCGTCAGGCCGGCGCCAAGGAGGTGCACATGCGGATCGCCAGTCCGCCGACCACCCATTCCTGCTTCTACGGTGTCGACACGCCGGAGCGGGACAAGCTCCTGGCCTCCCGCATGACCGTCGAAGAGATGGGCAAGCTGATCGGCGTCGACAGCCTGGCCTTCATTTCAATCGACGGGTTGTACCGTGCGATGGGAGAGGCCGGCCGCAGCGAAGACGCGCCGCAGTACTGCGATGCCTGCTTCACCGGCCAGTACCCGATCGAACTGAGTGATTGGGAAGACGGCACCACCAACAATCAACTTTCCCTTCTGGCGGCGGCATCCTGACATGACTGGACAACTGGACGGACGGCTGGCGCTGATCACCGGCGCCTCCCGCGGTATTGGTGCGGCGGTTGCGGAACTTTTCGCCCGCGAAGGGGCGCACGTGATCCTGGTCTCCCGCACCGTGGGTGGCCTGGAAGAGACCGATGACCGGGTGAAGGCCGCCGGCGGCTCGGCGACCCTGGTTCCGATGGACGTGACCGACACCGACGCGGTCCATCGCCTGGGCGCCTCGATTTTCGAGCGGTGGGGCAGGCTGGACATTCTGGTCGCCAATCACGGTCTTTTGGGTACTCTGATGCCGATACACCAGTACGACCTGAAGATCTGGGACGAGGTGATGGCCGCCAATCTGACCGCCTGCCACCGGCTGATCCGAGCCGCCGACCCCCTCCTCCGCCAATCGGATGCCGGACGCGCGATCTTCGTCACATCGGGTGCCGCCGTCGGCGAGCGCCCGTTCTGGGGCGCCTATGCCGTCTCGAAAGCGGCCGTCGAGGCGATGGTACGGTCCTATGCGGGAGAGAGCCGCAATTCCGACATGCGGATCAACCTTCTCAATCCCGGGGCCACCCGTACGGGCATGCGGGCGGCCGCCTTCCCGGGCGAGGATCCGATGACCCTCAAGACCCCCGAGGAGATAGCGCCCGCGTTCCTGAAGCTGGCGCTTCCAAGCTGCCAGCTTCAGGGCGAGCGGGTCGACGCCCAATAAGGGCGTCGCCGCTACGCCAGGGCCCGCGCCTCCTCGGCCGAGCGGCTGCGGACCGCGGCCCACAAGACCCCCATACCCAGGATGATCGAGACGCCCGAGCCGCCCAGCACGCCAAGCCGGACCGCCGACTGCAATGCCGGATCGCCGAATGCCAGGGTTCCGATGAAAAGGCTCATCGTGAAACCGATACCGGCCAGATGGGACACGCCATAGATCTGCATCCAGGTCACGCCGGACGGCAGGCTGGCGAACCCCAGACGCACCGCCCCGTAGCAGCAGGCGAAAATCCCCAGAGGCTTGCCCAGAACCAGGCCCAGGGCGATCCCGAGGGGTACCGGTGCCAGGAAGTCCGCGAAACTCAGCCCGGACAGTGGGACACCGGCGTTGGCAAACGCGAACACCGGCAGAATAAAGAACGCGACCCAGGGGTGCAGAAGGTGCTCCAGCTTTACCAGCGGGGCCTCATCCTCACCGGACCTGGTCAGCGGAATGGTGAAGGCGATCGCCACGCCGGCCAAGGTCGCATGCACGCCGGACTTGAGCACCGCGACCCAGATCACCACGCCGATCAGCACGTAGGGTGAGATCTTCCGAACGCCGAGCAGGTTCATCGCGATCAGAACAGCCAGACCGACACCCGCGACCACCAGGGCGCCGACCGACAGATTGGCGGTATAAAACAGCGCGATGATCACGATCGCGCCCAGATCGTCCAGGACCGCCAACGCCAACAGAAACACTTTCAAAGATGCAGGAACGCGGGAGCCCAGAAGCGCCAGTGCCCCGAGCGCGAAGGCGATGTCGGTCGCAGCCGGAATGGCCCACCCGTCCAGCGTCTCCGGCGTGTTCATATTGATCAGTGTGTAGATCAGCGCCGGTGCCGCCATTCCTCCGACCGCAGCCACAGCCGGCAAGGTCGCGGTGCGGAACGAAGACAGCTTTCCAGCTTTCACCTCCCGCTTGATCTCGAGACCCACCAGGAAGAAAAATATCGCCATCAACCCGTCATTGATCCAAAGCAGCAACGCCTTGCTGAGTCCGGCATCGCCGAGCGAGACCGTGAACGGCACGCTCAGGATCGCATCATACCACCCGGCAAAGACCGAGTTATCCGCGTACAGCGCCAGAGCGGCTGCCAGCGCCAACAAGACACCGGGGGTTGCCTCATGATGCAGCAACTTTCCGATCTTGGTTGTTGGGTGCCAGCCATGTTCATCGGCGCCGTATTCCATTGCGAACTCCTTTAAAGTCCTCGGACAAATAGAGACTGATTTGGCGTTCGTCGATGTTTTTCGTGGTTTTTTGGCAAGGAATTCGACCCTAAAAATTGTGGTACTTTCTCCAGGCTCCGGAATTGAATTATGTAGGCCGAGGAAACAGCTAGGCTGCGGCCCCGGTCCGGCCGCCGAAGACGGGATTTCGAACCATGGATACCCAAGTCGCCATCATCGGATCCGGACCGGCCGGACTTCTGCTCAGCCAATTGCTGAGCCTGCATGGTATCAGGTCGGTTATTCTGGAACGGCAGACGCGCGCCTATGTGGAAGACCGCATCCGGGCCGGTGTGCTGGAACAGGGCACGGTGAACCTGCTGCGCGAGGCCGGCGTCGCCGACCGGCTGGATCGGGAAGGTCTCACACACGACGGATTCGAGATCGCCTTCAAGGGGGAGCATCATCGGATCGACCTGCGCGGACTGACCGGCGGAAAGGTGGTCACCGTGTACGGCCAGACAGAGGTCACGCGGGACCTGATCGCCGCACGCGTCGCCCAGGACGACAACATCGTCTTCGAGGCCGGCGACGTCTCATTGCACGATCTGGAAAGCGATCGGCCAAGCGTGCGCTATCTCAAAGACGGGGTTCCGCAGGAGCTGCGCTGCGACTTCGTGGCCGGCTGCGACGGCTTCCACGGCGTCAGCCGCCGGAGCATCCCGTCATCGGTCCTAAAGACCTATGAGCAGGTCTACCCTTTCGGCTGGCTCGGCATCCTGGCGGATACACCGCCGGTCTCGGACGAACTTATCTACGCGAGCCATGACGCCGGTTTTGCCCTGTTCAGCATGCGCTCCATCGCCCGAACCCGCTGCTACATTCAGTGCTCCGTTGAGGAGAAACTGGAGGACTGGCCAGATGACCGAATCTGGGCAGAGCTCCGATCTCGGCTGTCACCGGAGCACGCGGCGGCTCTGGTGACCGGTCCGTCCATCGAGAAGAGCATCGCGCCGTTGCGCAGTTTCGTGGCCGAGCCCCTACGGTTCGGACGCCTGTTCCTGGCGGGGGACGCGGCCCATATCGTGCCGCCGACCGGGGCCAAGGGTCTGAATCTGGCGGCCTCGGACATCCACTATCTCAGCCGCGCGTTGACCGCATTTTACGGGGGCGGCTCGACTGCGCTGATCGAAAGCTATTCCAGGACCTGTCTGCGCCGGATCTGGAAGAGCGAGCGGTTCAGCTGGTGGATGACCACCCTGCTCCACCATTTCCCGGACGACCCGCCGTTCAAACGGAAGATGCAGGAGGCGGAACTGGACTATGTGGTTCATTCCGAAGCCGCGATGACGGCCCTCGCCGAAAACTATGTCGGCCTGCCCTACTGAGGGATCCGGGCCGCCATCCGGCGGGCGCTGATCTGGGCGAGCGCGTAGGAGATCAACCCCACGAGTACTGCGCCGAAGGCGGTCTCGAGCACCAGATCATAGCCGCCCCAGCTCCAGATCTTGGACGCGAGCACCGGTGAGAGGGCGATGCCGCCCATGAAGCCGACCGCCATCGTCCCCGAGATGGCGCCGAACCCGACCCGCCCCAGCAGACCCGCCGTCACCACCGGACGCACGATGCTGGTGATACCGTAGCCGGAGCCGTGCAGGACCACGAAGACGAAGACCAGCCAGGGGTTGGCACCGGCGAAGAACAGCGCCGTCGAGGCCCCCAGCATGAGCAGGAAGGTCACGCCGGCGACCATGTTCATCGAGACATAGCGCTCGGCCATCACCATGACGATCCGCCCCGCCACCTGCATGGGGCCGATCAGGGACGCCGCCAGAACCGCCAGTTCCAGTGGCACCTCGCGCTCCGCCAGCAAGGGCAGAAGGTGGGTGATGATCAATCCCTGGGCGACCGCGATCGTGGTGAATGCCAGAAACAGGAACCAGAAAGCCGGCTTGGCCATGGCGCCGCGCAACCCGGCCTTGGACGCGGCCTTCGCCGCCTTGCGGTCGACCGAGGGGTCCACCCCGCCCTCGGATGTCGCGATCCAGAAGAACGGCACCGCCACAAACAGGATCAGACCGGAGAAGGTCAGCACCGAGGCGCGCCAGCCGGCCCATTCCGCAACGATGTTCGCGGTCGGAAAGGACACGGTCCCCGCCAGCCCGGCCAGAAGCGTGATCAGGGTGATCGCCCGTTTGGCGGTCTCGCCACGGATCCGGGTGACATAGGCGAAGCAGGGCTCATAGAGACAGCCCGCCATCGCCAGACCCAGAATCAGCCAGGCCAGATAGAACTGCCAGACCTGATCGACCATGCTCAGCAGGGCGACCGTCACACCGCCAAGGCCTGCGGACCCGACGAGCACCGCGCGGCCATAACCCTGATCGATCAGACGCCCCGCCATCGGCGCCGCCAGGGCCGAGACGATCAGGGCTGCGGTGAACGCCCCGGTGATCTCGGTCTTGCTCCACCCCAGATCGAGCTCCCAGCGGGCGAGCAGGGCCGGGAAACTGTAGAACATGCCCGCCCAGACCAGGGTTTCGGCGACGGCGAGCAGCCAGATCGGGCGGTCTTTCATGCGGGGCGGTCTTTGGTCACGTGGAGCGCGGGGCGGGGTAGACTTCGGGGCTGTCAAAAGGAAGGGCCCGAGCCGACGAAGCGCCGGCCCGGGTCCAAATTACTCCATTCGATCGGGTCCGTCAGGCCCGGACCACTAGGTCCGGACCATTAGGCCAGGACCACTAGGCGATAAACGCGTAGCTCATCCCCAGGGTGAAGGAGCCGATGAAGGCGAAGCCGAGATAGGCCGCGAAGACCGGCGGCCGGGCCAAGGCCCAGACCGCGATCGCGGCCGGGATCGACGACACGCCGCCCGCCAGCAGGAACGCCATGCCGGCGCCCGGGGCCATGCCCTGCTCGATCAGGCCGCCGACCAGCGGCAGGGCGGCATACCCGTTCAGATAGGCGGGCACGCCGACCAGGGTGGCGCCGACAACGGTCAGCCAGCCGTCGCCGCCGATCCAGGAGCTGACGGTCTCGGCCGGAATGAAGGCCAGCATCAGGCTTTCCAGGAAGAACGCCACGGTCAGCCATTTGCCCAGGAACAGGGTGTTCTCGCCCGCGTTCTTCCAGAACTTCGCGCGCCGCTCCCCGTCAGTCCAGAACGTCCAGACCACATCCTTACGGCTCCGGATCACGCTGCCGCCGCAGCCGCCGTTACCGACACCGGCCCGCAGCGGATCGGAGAAGGCCCCTGCCCGCATCAGGGCGTAGGTCCCGAAGCCGCCGATCAGGCCGATGACGATCGCCGCCGCGACCTTGTAGAGCGCGAAGTCCATGCCCAGGGTGCCGGCGGTCAGGAAGAACATCGACGGATCCATCAGCGGCGAGGCCAGCCAGAACGCCATCACCGGCGCCAGCGGCACGCCCATGCCCAGAAGGGCTGCGATCAGCGGGATCACCCCGCAGGAGCAGAACGGCGACAGTGCCCCCATCAAGGCCGCCGCGAAGATCATCGTCACCTCGCGGCCGGTGAAGGCGCGGGCGATCAGGGCATCGGCCCCGCTGGCCTTGGCATAGGCCGCGATCCCGATCGAGGCGAACAGGAAACCGGCCACACCGACCAGGGCTTCTGCCGTGAACAGGGCGCTGTCCAGCGCCTGTCGCGGCAAAGCGATGGCAAGCAGGGCAAACCCGAACAGCAGGACCATCCAGACCGGGTCGAGCCGGGTTATGAACTTTCGGGTAGTCAGGGCCAGTTCGGTCATCGTTTCATGTCCTCAATCGGATCGTTGGTTCGTTGTTCCCAAGAGTATCGACATATCAGGCCAAAAAAAGGGATCAGGCCGCATCCTCGGCGGCGCAGCCCGAATCCTGGCAGCATTCCCGCGACAGAAACCCCATGGTCTCGTCCATCACGTCCAGACAGGCGTGACAGTAGAGGGTGGTCCCCTCCCGCTCCTGCCGCACGAGGCCGACGGCGATCAGCTTGTGCAGATGATGCGACAGGGTCGAGCGGGCCACGCCGGTGCGGCTCTGCACGTCGCCCACCGGCAAACCGTCCCGGCCCGCCCGGACCAGGATCCGGTAGACTTCCAGACGGGTTTCATTCCCGAGCGCCTCAAGACGCGATGCCACGGTGCGTATCTCCATGATCGCAACATAATCGAGAATCCGGACCGCTACAACCCTATTCCCGGAATTATCGACATAATGATTTTCCAGGCCGGTCCCGACGCCCCCGTGCGGGACCGCCTCAGGCGCGCTACCCTTCCCGCCATGCGCCTGATTCGAAAAACCCTTCTGGGCTTGGCCCTGCTGCTGATCGGCCTGCCGCTGGCGGCGATCCTGATCTATCAGCTGCTCCCCCCACCGGCGACCCCGCTGATGCTGGTGCGGCCGGGGAAGATCGACTACCGCTGGGTGGACCTTGAGGAGATCTCGCCGCATGCGGTTCAGGCCGTGATCGTCTCGGAGGATCAGCTGTTCTGCACCCACTGGGGCATCGACTGGCGGCAGATGCGGATCGTCGTCGACGAACTCATTGAGGATGGCCAGCCCAGCCGGGGGGCCAGCACGATCTCGATGCAGACCGCCCGCAACCTGTTCCTGCCGCCCAGCAAGACCGCGCTCCGCAAGGCGGTCGAGATTCCGCTGGCGCTGGCCCTGGATCTGATCACCCCGAAGGACCGGCTGATCACACTTTACCTGAACATCGCGGAGTGGGGCGACGGGATCTACGGGATCGAGGCGGCGGCCCAGCGCCATTTCGGCAAGCCCGCCAAGGCCCTGTCCGCCGCCGAGGCCGCGCGGCTGGTCGCCGTCCTGCCCAACCCGCTTGCCCGCGACCCGGCCAGACCGTCGGCCGCGGTCCAAAGCCGGGCAAATCGGATTGCTGCGGAGGTGCGGCGGTCAGGTGGCCTGTGGGACTGTATCTAGGCGGGTGCCACGTCCTTCTCCATGAACACGCTGGAGCCGTTTTCCGCATACTCGCCGAACGGGCCGATCTCTCGGTAGCCGAGGCGCTTGTAAAGCGCGATGGCCTCCGGGCTGGCGAGGCCGGCCTCGAGACGGACGACCGAGAGCCCCGCGCCCTTCGCGATCTCCTCGAGTGCGGCGACAACGGCTTTCGCCACGCCCCGGCCCCGCGCCGCCCTGGTGGTGAAGATCCGCTTCAGCTCGGCAAAGTCCTCGAACAGCGCCACCCCGCCGCAGCCCATCGCCACCCCCTCGACCTCCGCCACCACGAACCGCGCGCCAATATCCATCAGCTGCTCGGGCGACAGGGCATAGCGCAGCTCGGGCGGATAGATCCCAGCCAGCTCGGCTTCGCTCTCCCCGATCAGGCGCAGGGCACCCGGATCGCCGACCGGAACCTCGCGAACCTCGACGCTCATCCGCCCGAAACGCCGCCGGTCTTGCGGATGAACGCCGCCACCTCGGCGACGCCCTTGCCAGATTTCAGGTTGCTGAACAGAAACGGCCGGTCGCCGCGCATGCGCTTGGCATCGGAGTCCATGACGTCGAGATTGGCCCCGACCAGGGGCGCCAGATCGATCTTGTTGATGATCAGCAGATCCGAGCGGGTGATGCCCGGGCCGCCCTTGCGCGGGATCTTCTCGCCGGCGGCCACGTCTATCACGTAGATGGTGATGTCGGCCAGTTCCGGGCTGAAGGTGGCGGCCAGATTGTCGCCACCGCTTTCGATGAAGCAGATCTCGGCGGTCGGGAACAGGCCGTGCATCCGCTCGACCGCCGCCAGATTGATCGAGGCGTCCTCGCGGATGGCGGTATGGGGGCAGCCGCCGGTCTCGACCCCCATGATCCGCTCCTCCTCCAGCGCCTGGGCGCGGACCAGAATGCGGCG
>JANSYC010000123.1 GCA_024742605.1 Alphaproteobacteria bacterium
CCACATCGCGTAGGTCGCCAGCCGGAAACCCTTCTCCGGGTCGAACCGTTTGACCGCCTGCATCATCCCGACATTGCCTTCGGAGATCAGCTCAGCCAGCGGCAGGCCGTAGCCGCGATAGCCCATGGCAATCTTGGCAACCAGACGGAGATGGCTGGTCACCAGCTTGTGCGCGGAGTCGCTGTCATCGTGCTCCCGCCAGGCCTTGGCCAGCATGTATTCCTCATTCGGCTCCAGCATCGGAAATTTGCGGATCTCCTGCAGATACCGAGTCAGATTGCCTTCGACGCTAATCGACGGAAGACTGTTGCTGCGCGCTGCCATGCGCCCCTCTCCATCACATAAATCTCAGCCCAGACTTCAGGCTCATTAACACATAAATAAGACTTTATCGGTCCAGTTTTAAGGGGGCACGCGTATCTGATCGCAACATCCTGATCACATTCTCAAAATCGGCAGGCGACGGGCGCTCGAAAAACAATTCTTCCTCGGTGATCGGATGGACAAAACCGAGGGAGGCCGCATGCAGGGCCTGTCTAGGGAACTCGGCGAGAGCCATGCGGGTCTGATCTTCCAGGGACGCGACTTTCCCGGTCCGACCGCGCGCGTAAACCTGATCTCCGATCAATGGATGGCCGAGATGGGCCAGGTGGACCCGGATCTGGTGAGTGCGCCCGGTTTCCAATTTGCATTCGACCAGACAGGCGCTCTCGCCGAACGGCTCGAGGACCTTGTAGTGCGTGATCGCATGTTTCCCGCGTCCTTCGGGGCGGACGGCCATCCGTCTCCTGTCCGAGGGGTGGCGGCCGATATCGGTCTCGATATGCCCAACAGACGGCAGCAGCACGCCCCATGACAGCGCCCGATAGGTTCGTTCGATGTCGTGCTCGGCGAACAGCTCGGCGAGCCCGTGATGAGCCGCATCGGATTTCGCGACCACCAGCAACCCGCTGGTATCCTTGTCGATCCGATGCACGATGCCCGGTCGTTTGACCCCGCCGATTCCGGACAGGCTGTCGCCGCAATGGAACAGGAGTGCGTTTACGAGTGTCCGGTCCGGGCTGCCGGGAGCGGGGTGCACCGTCATCCCGGCCGGTTTGTCGACCACGATCAGATGGGCGTCCTCGAACACGACCGAGAGCGGAATGTCCTGGGCGACAGGCTCGGCAGCCTCGGGCGGCGGGACCGAGAGCTCGAAAACGCTCCCCGGTTTGACCGGTGTGGAGGGGTCCGATATCGTCGCGCCATCGACCGTGATCTGCCCGTCCAGAATCAAGGATTTCAATCGGCTGCGGGACAGGGGGGGCAGTGCCACTGCGGGATCTGCCCCGACGCCTAGGCCCGATGAGACAGCGGTCGCCAGCCAACGATCAACCCGGTCTGGAGGCGCGACGGACAGGATCTCCGGCCCCGCTTCGATCCGCCATAAGATCGGGGAGTCGTCGGCGGTATCCTCATCCGGGTCGAACGGGTCCTCGGACGGGGCGGCAACGGATGTTCTCAGTTCTTTGGGGTCAATGATCATGTCCGAGACACTAGGCGAGCAAGAGGCTTCCGAGAAGCGCGATCGTTCACCGTCTGAGCCGTCTTGGCTCTTGCCGACAAAAATAGCGTCTGTGGTGATGGGGCTCATGATCATCGTGGGGGTGATCGTGCTCGTCGTGACGGTCTTTAATCGTATGGCAGGGAAGGACACCCCGTCATCGCCGGCGGCCGAGGTCACCGCGATTGCCGCGTCGCCAATTGATCTGGGTGAGATCGAACTCGCGCTGCCGCCGCGCGCCCGGGTTGTAGATATGGCCTTGGATGGCAGGCGATTGGTGCTGCATCTGCAACTCGCGAGCCGGGACCGGGCGCTGATGATCATTGACCTGAGGTCCGGCAAATCCGAGGGTCTGATCCGGTTGGTCCCCGGAGAACTCCCCAAGTGACCGACCTTCCCGCTGCCAGCCCGGCCCTCCCTCGTCTCCAAGCCGCGGTTTCCGCAGATGAATTCAGGATGCTCCTGCATCAGTTCTTTATCGGTTTGTGAACTGTGGCGGGAGGGCGTTAGAGTAGTTCTCAAGGCTTTGGGGGCTGGTAGATGCAAAACGACGGTCAATCGGTCAGGGGTTTCGGCGATCCGAACGGGATCGCAGGCGGCGGCGCACCCGCCGTCATGAACGCCCTGTTTTCGGTCAACGCCTTGCCGGCACGACAACGGTTTCCGATCTGGCGAGAGAGTTTGGCGTCGATTTTCGATATTGAGCGTCTGTCCAGCACACCGATGAACGGGTTTCAGGGAGAGCTGGATGCGCTCTTCTTCGGCAGTCTGTTTGTGTCCCGGACCAGATCGGTAAGCCAGCTCTGGGAGCGCTCCAGCCGAACAATTGCCCGCGATGGAATGGACCATTTCATGGTTCAGCTTTGTGAGACCGGCGGGATGAAGATCAAGGGCGACGGCGGCGACCGAACCATCAGACCGGGACAGATCGTCATCCACGATCTCCGCGAAGATTCACTCTCGGAGACTTCGGATTTCACCAACCTGTCCTTGATCCTGCCCAGGTCCGTTCTGGAGCCGTTCCTGCGCGCGCCCGACGATCAGCACACCCGGGTCTTGAGCGAGCGCGAACCTCTGGTCGCCCTGCTGCGCGAACATATGCTTTCCATTATGCGACATGGGCCCCGGATGTCTGCAAGCGAAGCCCGAGAGGTGGCACCGGCGACGGCGGCCATGGTCGCCGCGTGTTTGAATTCCGACTTGGAAGATCGAGAGGGGTTGGGCGAGGGCGTCGGTCGGACGTTGGTTTCCCTGCTGAAGTCCCATATCGAGGATCACCTCACCGACCGGACCTTGACCACGGATCGACTGGCCAGTGATTTCGGCCTCTCGCGCAGCAAGCTCTATCGCATGTTCCAGCCCTTGGGTGGGGTCGCCTCCTATGTCCGGGAGCGGCGGTTGCGCTACGCTATGGCGGTCTTGATGGATGCGATGCAGGTGAACACGCCGATTTATCTGATCGCGACCCGGGCGGGATTCGGCGATGAGACCGATTTCAGTCGGGCGTTCCGCCGCCGCTTCGGCTGCACGCCTCGAGATGTTCGTCGCTCGGCGCTGGCCGACGACACGGCGGGACGGGCGATAGAGGGTGTCGATCGCCGATATGAGGGTTGGCTGCACAATCTTTCGGCGCTCTGACTGACACCAGAAACCGCTGGTTGGACGGTTTGGGCGCGATCTTGCGATGTGTGTTGCCTTAGGGTTTTACATGCTGCCGCGTTGCCGATTTATCCCGTCTTTCAGGGCGTTTTATGTCCAGTGTTCTGCTGACCCGCCTGTTTGAGCTTTGCGCACAACCTTTTCGGCCGGTTGTCAGAGACGTATTCCATCGGACCGAAGCTGGGCAGATTGGGTGCCCGTTGGGGGCCGGACAGCTCTGGCCCATGGTCTTCAATTGATACCCTTCACGAGCGACGACCGCGCGGGCTATCGTCCCACGGCGTGACCGCTTTGGGAGGGCGTTTTGCCCGAAATTGTTATCTCGGAATTCCTGGACGGGGCCAGCCTCGACCGTATCATGCCGTGGGGGCGTGCCACAGGCCGCGAGGTCCTTTATCAGCCGGATCTGGTGGACAATGCAGAGGCACTTGCCGCCGCGGTCGGGCACGCGCGGGCGCTGATCGTCCGGAACCGGACCCAGGTGCGCGGTGATCTGCTGGCGGCAGCGGATCGTTTGGAAATCGTCGGCCGCCTTGGGGTTGGTTTGGACAATATCGATCTGGACGCCTGCCGGGCGCGTGGGATCAAAGTGGTTCCCGCAACCGGCGCCAATGACGATTCCGTGGCGGAATACGTAATATCGGCCGCCCAGACATTGCTGCGGCCGCTGACGACGGCGCTGCCGGAGATGCTGGCCGGCGCTTGGCCGCGCACCACCACGATCGGACGGGAACTCCAGGGCAAGACACTGGGCCTGATCGGTTTCGGGTCGATCGCCCGGGCCACCGCACGCCGTGCCCGGGCCATGGGCATGCGGGTGGGCGCGTTCGATCCGTTTGTGGCCGTAGAAGACCCCGCTTGGTTGGAGATCCCGCGGTTCGAGGAAATGTCACATCTGCTCGGAACCGCTGACGTGGTCTCGCTGCATGTTCCGTTGACTGATGGAACCCGCCATCTGATCGATGCCGCAGCGCTGGCGGAAATGCATGACAAGGCGATTCTGATCAACGCCGCACGCGGCGGTGTCGTGGATGAGACGGCCTTGGCGGCAGCCCTCAGGGCCGGCAAGCTCGGCGGTGCTGCGTTGGATGTGTTTGAGGTTGAACCGCTGACAGCGGCTGCCGCACGTGTCTTCGAAGGCTGTCCTAATCTTATTCTTACGCCGCATATCGCGGGGTTGACCGACGAAAGCAATGCAAGGGTCGGCGGAATGATCGCCGACGCCGTCATATCCCACCTGGAGACCGCATCGTGAGTGGAGTTGAGATCGAGTGGAGCCCGGACGCACCGGGGGCTCTCGACGGTGTTCGCATTTTGGATCTGTCGCGGCTGGTGGCGGGAAATGCCGTGACCCATGCCCTCGCCGATCATGGGGCCGAGGTCATCAAGGTCGAGAAACCCGGGGTCGGCGACGACCTCCGGAATTGGAAGACCGAAGGTGTCTCGACCCATTGGAAAGTGTATTGCCGAAACAAGAAGTCGGTCACGCTGGACTGGCGGGCGGAGGGCGCCATCGAGACCTTCCTCAAATTGGCGGAGACCTCGCGGGTTCTGGTCGAGAATTTCAAGCCGGGCACGCTTGAGAAAATGGGCATCGGGCCGGACGTGCTGCACGCCCGTAATCCGGATCTGGTCGTGGTCCGCATTTCCGGGTGGGGCCAGGATGGGATGTGGGCGCACAAGCCCGGCTTCGGCAGTCTGGTTGAGGCGATGAGCGGGTTTGCCGCCATGAACGGCTTCGGAGATAGGGCGCCGGTGCTGCCGCCGCTCGCCTTGGCGGATATGATCGCGGGTCTCTACGGCGCGTTCTCGGTGATGGTGGCCCTGCGGGAGATCGAAGTGAAAGGCGGTAAGGGGCAGGTGATCGACCTTCCGCTCTACGATCCGATCCACTCGGTTCTCGGCCCGATCGTCGCGAATTACGATCTCAGCGGCACGGTGCCGGAGCGCACGGGCTCGTTGTCCAATCAGACCTCGCCGCGCAATGTCTACCGCTGCAAAGACGGCAAGTACGTAGCCTTGTCCGGTTCGATGCAGGCGATGGCCGAGCGGCTGTTTCGCACTATGGGGCGGGAGGATCTGATCACCGATCCTCGGTTTCGCACCAATACCGACCGGGTCGCGAACAATCATATCCTGGACCCGATTGTCGGGGCCTATATGGCGGAGCGCACCCAGGAGGAATGCCTGCGGATCTTCGAGGATGCGGGCGTGACCGTGGGCGCGGTGGCCGATGTGGCTCAGATCGCCGAACATCCCTATCCGCTGGACCGCAAGGTGGTGGTCTCGCTGCCCGACCAGGATGTCGGTCGGGTCGCCATGCACAACGTGATCCCGAGACTGTCCGAGACACCTGGGAATCTCCGCAACCCGGCGCCCGAGCTTGGGGAGCACAATGCCGAAATCTGGGGCGGGCTGGGCCTCGATCTGTCAGACCTGACCGCGAAGGGAATCGTCCGATGAGCCCGAAGCAGCTGCCGCTCTGGCGCTCGATGCTGTACGTGCCCGCCACCGCCGAGAAGTTCCTGGCCAAGGCGGCCGGGCGTGGGGCGGACGGCGTTCTGATCGATCTGGAAGACTCGATTCCGCCGTCGCGCAAGACGGAGGCGCGGGCCGCGCTCGCGGCTGCGGTCGCGACGGTCCGGGCCGGCCGGGACGGGGAGAAACCGGCCATCCTGGTGCGGATCAACCGCCCCTGGCGGCTGGCGATCCGGGATCTGGAGGCATCGGTGATCGACGGCGTGGACGGTCTGTGTCTGCCGAAGGTCGACAGCGCCGATCATCTGGCCGCGATCGATGAAGTAGTGGCGGACCTGGAGACGGAACGCGATCTGCCGCCGGGGCGGCTCAGTTATTTCGTTCTGGTCGAGACCGCGAAGGGGGTTGCGGAGGCCCGGGCCATCGCCAAGGCCAGCCCGCGTGTCTGTGGTATCACGCTGGGCGGGGAGGATCTCGCAGCCGATTTGGGACTGCCGGAGCCCGACCCGATGGTGCTGGCACCGTACAATGCCGAGATCCTGCTCGCGGCCCGCGAGGCCGGAGTCCTGCCAATGGGATATCCGGGATCTATTGCCGAATTCAGCGATCTCGAAGCGTTCCGCGCTGCTGCCGAGCAGGGGCGTCGCGAGGGCTTCGAGGGGGGCGCGTGCATCCATCCGGCACAGGTGCCGGTCCTGAATGCCGCATTTGCGCCCGGCGCCGAGGAGATCGCCCATGCCGAGGGGGTGATGGCCGCATTCGAGGCGTCCCTTGCCAAGGGCGAAGGCGCGGTCGCCTATCAGGGTAAGATGATCGACAAGCCGATCGTCGACCGGGCCCGGCGGGTTCTGGAGAAGTCCAACCGATTGAGTTAACGGCAGCCATATCCAAGACGTCGAACCTGGCATGGGCAGCCCGCTGCTGAGATGAAGCGGGAGCGCAGGGTCGTTTTCTGGGAGATCGAGGAGGAAAAATATTTTTAATTCAATTATACAAAATAAACATAAAAATTAAAATAATTATACGAAACTGCTGCTTTGACCCTTTTTCAAACGTTTTGGGGATACGCTTCGTAAAGTTGATGGCTTCACCGGATGAGTTTCCTGGCGAATTCGCTGGAGGTGAATACAAAAATAAATCTCAAATCATGATTTAATTACTCTGATTTTTGTAAAGTACTATGAAAATATTTTTCAAAATAACGCACATACTATAAATATAATTTCAAAATTAGTAAATCAAAAATTAAATCTTGAAACATTGATTGTTGTTAATTCGGCGAAAAGGCAATAATTTTTACCATAATTAGATAAATTCTAAATCATGAGACTGGGGACAAGCATGGAACGCTCGCTACAAGCCGACGGAACATATCTCGACGAGAATGGCTATTTTTACACAACCCTGACGGGTGGCTTGCCGATATTACCGACGAAGACGACGGTATTTGGCGAGGAGGATGATGACATCACCGTCTCGGACACGAATATCGGATTCTCGACCTTTGGCGGCTTCGGGCGGGACACGATTACCGGATCCGTGAACGGCGATCTGATCTACGGAAATCAGAGCGTCGATTCGATTATTGGCGGAAACGGGAACGACACCCTGTTCGGCGGGCAGAATGACGGGCCGGTGGGGTCGGACGGATTTCGGCGCGAGGGCACGGAAACCGTTCGGGGCGGCAACGGAGAGGATGTCATCTACGGCAACCACGGCAATGACGTTCTTTTTGGAGACGCCGGAAACGATTCGATCTTCGGCGGCCAGAACGACGACACGCTGTCGGGCGGCGCCGGTGCCGATGTTCTGTTCGGGAATTTAGGCAACGACAGCCTGATTGGCGGCAACAGCAACGATATTCTTTACGGGGGCAGCGGCATCGACACCCTCGATGGCGGAACAGGCAGCGACACGCTCTATGTCAGCAACAATACCTCGGCGACGGCCTATTACGATGACACAGAGTCCAATAGTAATGG
>JANSYC010000007.1 GCA_024742605.1 Alphaproteobacteria bacterium
GGCGAGGACACGGTCACCGGCGGCGAGGGCGAGGACACGGTCACCGGCGGCGAGGGCGAGGACACGGTCACCGGCGGCGAGGGCGAGGACACGGTCACCGGCGGCGACGGCGATGACACGGTCTCCTCCGGCGGCGACGGCGGGGACACGGTCTCCGGCGGTGACGGCGAGGACACGATTCCTGCGGCTGCTCCGATGGTTCTCACCTCAATGGGCGTTGCCGATCTCGACGGTGACGGCGACAACGAGCATATCTGGCGCGTGCGGAACCCGAACGACGACGAGATCGCCTACGACGTCGATCTTTACGGTGCGACGGACAGCCAGGAAGGCGGGTACACGGCTGCGTCCGGTGACAACTTCATCTGGACCGAAGCCGCCGGCGGCACCTTGAAGGTCACCTATGACCTGGACGGTGTCTCAAAGACCATCACGAAAGCTGCTGGCAGCCAGACGGCCGACCTGGCCTATCTTGAAAGCGCCGGTTTCGAGAATCCGTTCGGTTCCGACACGGTGTCCGGTCCGACCGAGAACGCCGACACGCTGGTCGGAACGGTGGACGCGGATACCATCTCCGGTCTGGCAGGCGATGACCTGATGTCCGGTGGTGCCGGAGCGGACGTTCTGTCCGGTGGTCTCGGCGCCGACACGTTGAGCGGTGGCGATGGCGCGGACAGCCTGTTCGGCGGCGCGCAGGATGATGTCCTGTTCGGGATGAACGGTGCGGACCTGCTGCAAGGCGGTGAGGGTAACGACGTTCTCTCCGGCGGTGCCGGCAATGACGTGCTTTCCGGTGGTGCCGGGGCCGACCGCCTCGATGGTGGCGCCGGTGAGGATCGTCTGTTCGGCGGTCTCGGTAACGATACCCTTGTCGCGACCGCAGGCGATGTTGTCGACGGAGGCGCCGGTACCGATGTGCTGGAAGTCGGCAACTATGCGGAACTGTTCAACATCTCCTATAAGGGGGTCGAGAGTTTCTCGGAATCCGCCGGTATCTCCGGCGCGTCCGGGCCGATGGAATTCCTCCGCTCCACCGACGGCACCGTGTCCATCTGGCAGATGAACGGAGCCGATACCGCTGATGTCGCGGCGCCGATCAAGCTCAACAACGCCTGGCAGGTGGAAACCGTTGCCGATTTCGACGGCGACGGTCTCGACGATATGCTGTGGCGGGACGTCAACACCAACAACATGGCGGTCTGGACCACGAACGGCGGCGGGGCACCCAGCTTCGGATCCAGCTTCAAGGGGCCGGATTCCAGTTGGAGCCTTCAGGCCACCGCCGACTTCAACGGCGACGGGACCGAGGACTTGTTGTGGAAGAACGGGACCACCAACAAGTTCGCGGTCTGGGAAATGGACGGGAACACGCCCGGCTTCGGAGGCTCTGTCGCCATACCGACAGGCTGGGATATCTATAAGACCGGCGATTTCGGCGGTGACGGCGCGACCGATCTGCTGTTGCGCAACGCCTCGGGAAGGCTTGCGGTCTGGGAGATGGATGGCAACGCGACACCGACCTACGGCTCGTCGGTGGCCGTCTCCAACGACTGGCAGGTCATTCATGTCGGCAGACTGAACACCGATGACTCGACCGATGATCTGCTGCTCCGGAACACCGTCGATGGCCGTGTGGCGGTCTGGGAAATGCATGGCGGTTCGACCCCGGATTTCGGATCTTCTACCGCATTGGGTCAGAACTGGTCCCTGCATACCGCTGCCGACTTCGATGGAGACGGCGACGATGATGCGCTCTGGATCGACAGCGCCGCGGGCAAGGTCGCGATCTGGGAGATGTCGGGCACCGAAACGCCCGCCTTCGGCTCGTCGATCAGTCTTCCCGGCGACTACACGATCGCAGGCACCGGTGATTTCGACGGTGACGGCGCGACCGATCTGCTGCTGCGCAGTGTGGCTTCGGGCCGGGTCGCGGTCTGGCAGATGGACGGCAACCAGGTGGAAGCCTTTGGTTCTTCCATCGCGCTCGATCCGTCCTGGGAAATCGTGAAGGTCCAGGAGATGTCTGGAGACGGTAAGGACGATGTGATGCTGGAACAGGCATCGACCGGCCGGATCGAGATCTGGGAGATGGACGGTGTCCAGATCGGAGAGTCCGGCACGGCGGCTACCATCGGAAACGAGTGGACCTTCATCTAAGCATGTGGTCCGGCGGCGGGATCGCGTTATGATCTCGGCACCGGACCCGCATGCAGCGTCTTTTGAGACGCTCTAGACACCGGCACCGGTGGGCGTGTTGGCGGTGACGGGCGAGCGGATGCGGCCTCGGCGAGACGCGGCAAGGGCCAGATCTTTATGAAAATCCGCATGCTGACCCATGAGTTTCTCCCCTACCAAGGCGGAGTTGCCACCTATACCCACGGATTGGCGAGAGCCGCTGCGGCGGCCGGTCATGACGTGGTGGTTCGGGCGCCGGCCTATGATTTGGGGGCGAGTGCCGATCGAGACCTGCCCTATCGCGTCGAACGCTTTTCGGGGGGCGTCTACACCCATCGGGTTTTCCCGAGCCTGATGCTGCGCGGCCTGGTCTGGCTCATGTCCGAGCCGGACGCGGTTTTCCATGCCGTGGACTGGCCCTGGGCCGAGGTCCTGTTCGCGCTGCGAAAAATGAAGCGGTTCCGATATTGGGCGACCCTGCACGGCACCGACGTGCTCTCCATGGGTTCGAATGCCTTCGCCCGCTATTTGGGGGTCAAGAACCCTTATCTGACCGCCGATCATGTGCTGGCCAACAGTGCCGCAACGATGGCGCTCTACGAGGAGCGTGCGGTTATCTTTCCGAAGGATCAGCAACGCCGTGTCACGCTGTTGGGGGTCGAACCGGTCTGGTTCAAGACCGCCGATCCGCGATTGCTCGCACCGGTTCTTCCCGAGCTTGCGGAGCACGATCTTCTTCTGGTCTCGGTCGGCCGTCTGGAACCCCGCAAAGGCCACCGTCTGGTTCTTCAGGCCCTTGACCGGCTGCCTGACGCGTTGGCCGAGCGCGTCGTCTTCGCCATCGCCGGCCGCGACATTGAGGACGCGTATGTGGCCGAACTCAGGAAACTCGGAGATGCGAGCCGGGCCCGGGTTCGGTTTGTCGGCACGCCTGATCAAGAGACCCTCCGCGCGCTCTATCATCGGGCGGATCTGTTCACCCTGCCCGGTGAGCCGCATCCCAGCCGGGTCGAGGGTTTCGGTCTGGTCTTTCTGGAGGCCGCGGCCCAGGGCACGCCGTCGCTTGCCACGGATCTCGGCGGAATTCCCGAAGCGATCGCCCATGAAAGCACCGGCATCGTCGTGCCACCGGCCGATCTCGACTGTTATGCCGAAGCGCTCGAAACGCTTCTCTCGTCCCCGGAAATGCGGCAGGTTTACGGGACGGCTGCGCGCCGACGGGCGGTGTCCTTCACCTGGGAGCGTTGCGCGGCGGAAAGCTATGGCGCGGCGGGGAGTGATCGCAAACATGTCTCTGGTTGACCGCGCCTATCAATCCTACGAACTCTGGAAAGGCGACGCCGGGATCGCCGATGAGGCACCCGCGCGCGATATGTTTGCCCGTGAGCTGCGTCGCGCGATGGGGGCCCGAACCGGAAAGGTGCTGGAGATTGGCTTCGGTGAGGGCCGTTTCCTGGATGTGGCGAAGGAGGCGGGCAACGAAGTCTGGGGCCTTGAGATCGTTGAGGCTTATGTCGAGCGCGCCACCGAGCGCGGGCATAAGGCCTTGGTCGGTACCGTTGAGACCGCAGCTGATGGCTTGCCGTGTGACTTCGATGCGGTGTTTCTGTTCGATGTTCTTGAGCATATGGATGTCGACGAGATCGATGCGCTGTTCAGCCGGCTCGCCGGAATGACCTCTGCGGACGGGATGATCGTCGGGCGCTTTCCGAACGGGGCCAGCCCGTTCTTCGGACGCAATCAGTATGGTGATCTGACCCACAAGTCGATTCTCTCGGCCCTGAAGATCCGACAGCTCGCCGTCCTGTCCGGGTGGCGATTGGCTGGCGCCTATGACGAGGTCCGCTCCCATGTGGGCGCGCGATACTGGGGAATTCCGTCGCGGCTCAGATTGGCCCTGGCGAAGCTGATCGGTCTGGTGGTGTCGAACGCGTTTCTCGGACGCAGCCATCCGATGGCGCCCAATCTGGTGGTCCATCTGAAACGCGCGCCCGATCCGGCGCCATGACCGCAGCGGAGTCGCTGGCGCGGACCGCCGGCCGCAGCACGCGCTGGAGTGCGGTTGCCCAGATTGTCCGGAATTTCAGCCAGATCGGATTTCAGCTCCTGCTGGTGTTCTTCATGGTGCCCGAACAGTACGGCGTTGTGGCCCTTCTGTCGGCCTTCACCATGTTCATGGCGGTCTTTCGGGGATTGGGCTTCAACACCCTCGTCATCATTCAGAACGAGGTCGAAGCAGGCGGTGGTCCGGCAGAGGAGAAGGCGCGGTGGTCGGCGCTGTTCTGGGTCAATCTGACAGCCTGCGGACTGGTTGGATTGGCCGTGGCCGGCGCCTCGACCTGGATCGCGGATTTCTTTACCCTGCCGGATCTCCGCTGGGCGGCGATTGTTCTGGGTGGGATCTTTTGGGTGCAGTGCTCGGGATTGGTTCACATGGCCATTCTCGAGCGGCGGTTTCAGTTTCGCACCATTGCCGTTTTGGAAACCGGTGCCTGCGTTCTGGCCGCTGTCGTCGGCGTCGGACTGCTGTTTCACGTCGACGGGGTGACCGCCTTCCTGGCCTTCCAGGCCGTGCTCGGATGCGGCGCCAGTCTGGCGGGAATCCTGGCGGCCCGCTGGTGGCCTCTGGCGCCCGATCCGGGGTCGCTAAAGCGGATCGATCGCGGATTCTCCGGCGATCTTCTGATCTTCAACCTTTTGAATTTTCTGTCTCGGAACGTCGATAAGCTGATGATCGGACGGCTCCAGGGTGCTGCCGATCTGGGGATCTACGGACTCGCCTACCGGCTCATGACCCTCCCCTCGCAGCTGATTTCGACGGCGATCGACCGGGTTGCCCTGCCGATGTACGCGCGGCAGATTGGCCGTCCGGCCGAATTCGCGCGCAGCATTCTCCTGGCGCACCAGAACGTCACCTTTCTTTCCATTCCGATGATGGGCCTTGTCTTTGTCGGCATCGGCGACGGGATTCTGGTCCTGGGCCTCGACGCCTGGGTCGGGCTCGAACCGCTGGTGCGGATTTTCGCACCGATCGGGGTGCTGCAAGCCATCGGAACCCTGACGGGATCAGTGATGATGGTAACCCGCCGGACCCGGCTGATGCGGGGGTTGGGACTCTACAACACGGTGATCTATGTCGGCTCCATTCTTGCGGGATTGCCGTGGGGGCTGACGGGGGTGACGATCAGCTATTCGGTCGCGTTCACGGTCCTGATTCTGGCTCCGACCTTGTGGCTGTGCCTGCGTCCGTTGGGGGTGTCGATGCTGCAGTATCTCCGCGCCATGGCGCCGCTCTGGAGCGCCGGCGTCCTGGCGGTCGCCGCGGCGGAACTGGCGGTGTCCGCCAGTGGGCTCGAGGCCGGATGGGCACGGCTTGCCGCGTCCGGCGCGGCCGTCCTGATCGGGTATCTGATCGTGGTTTGGATCGTCGCCGGCCCCGTGGTTCGGCGGATCGTCGCATTGGATTTTTTCGACGCGAACCAAACCGCTGGGGAGCGCCCATGACATCGGCCGGCGAACCTGGTGGAACTCAGCCGCCGCTTCGGATTCTGATGGTGAACTCGACCTATGACGCGCCGATGGTCGGCGGCGCGCAGCGGTCGGTGCGCTTGCTGGCGGAGGCGCTGGCGTCGCGGGGGCATCGGGTGGTGGTGCTCTGCCTGACATCCGAACCGCGTCCCACCCTGCGGCGGGTGGGCGGCTTGCGGGTGTTGGGCCTGCCGATCCGAAATCTCTATTGGCCGTTCGGGTCGGATCATCAGGGGGCTGCGCGGAAGCTGCTCTGGCATGCCGTGGACAGCCACAATCCGATCATGTCGAGGCTGATCGCACGGGTCGTGCGGGCCACCCGGAGCAACATCGTTCACAGCAACGCCATGAGCGGTCTGTCGACCGCGATCTGGACCGGCGCACGCTCCGCCGGCGCGACCGTCGTGCATACCCTGCGCGACTATCATACGCTCTGTCCGAGAACGAGCGTGTTCCGGAACGGCCGGAGTTGCCGGTCCCGGTGCGCCGACTGCCGGGCCCTGTCCTGGCCCCGGGTGGCGGACAGCGGCTCGGTCAATGCCGTGGTCGGAAACAGCCGTCACATCCTGGACCGGCATCTCGGTGCGGGCGCATTCAAGACGGCATCCGTCCAGCGGGTGATCAGCGGGCCGATCGATCTCCATGCCGGATCCGGAGACCGGGGGGGGCTGGGACCCGGACCCGTCCGGAAGCCGGGCGACCCGCCCCTTCGGCTCGGTTTCCTCGGCAAGCTTTCGGCCGAGAAAGGGATTGAGGAGCTGTGCCGCGCGGTCTCGGACAGCGGTTCGGAGCGCTGCGGTCTGATCATCGCAGGCGATGGCGACGGGGCGTATGTCGACCGGCTGCGGGCCAGCTACGAAGGCTCGGCGGTCCGGTTTCTGGGGCGGATCGACGACCCGACCGATGTGTTGCGCCGGATCGACGCCCTAGTGGTGCCGTCGGTCTGGGAAGAGCCGCTCAGCCGGACGATTTTCGAGGCCTACGGTGCCGGGGTCCCGGTGATCGTTTCCAACCGTGGCGGCAATCCCGAGGCGGTCGATCCGGGCGTCACCGGGTTCGTGGTGGACCCGGAGCAGCCGCAGGCGTTCAGCGGTCTTTTGTGTGAACTGGCGGCCGCTCCGGAACGGCTCGCGGCGATGCGCCCGGCCGCCTTCGCGAAAGCCGATTGCTTCAGCCAGGCCAAAGTCGCGAAAGCCTACGAGGCCGTCTATTACGATACCCGTACGCCCCGGGGCGTGCCCGGGTTGAAATCTTGATCGAGAACCAGCGTCATTCCGAAATTAGAAGGATGCGGCGAGATCATGGCGGCACTCGCTCCGGTGCAATCCGCCTGCAGTCTAGGGAGCGGGCCGGTTTCCGACCGGACAGGGTCGGGTTGGTGGCAGATCGCCGGGCCCACCGGTTTGGTGTTTGATGTGTTCGGATGATCGATGATCTCTCGACACGCTCTTGTCCCGGCGGATTGTCCGCATATGTCAGGACACTATCGGTGGGATGATGGTGTTCTGCTTGCTTATAGGTAGGCGGGGCGTCATTGTTCGCCCTTTCTGTAGAAGACCCCGCGAGAGGGAGGATCCATGAAGATCGGAATCGCCAAGGAAACGCGCCCGGGCGAAAAGCGCGTCGCGGCGTCGGTGGAAACCGTCAAGAAGTTCATTCAGTTGGGCTTCGAGGTGCAGATCGAGTCCGGCGCTGGAGTTTCGGCCTCCATCACCGACAAGATGCTTGAGGGCGCGGGCGCGAAAATCGTCAAGACAGCCAAGGACGCGCTGGGCGATGTCGACATCGCGTTGAAGGTGCGCAAGCCGACCGAGGACGAGATCAAGCTCATCAAGAAGGGCACGGTTCTCGTGTGCCTCATGGAGCCGTTCAAGGATCGGGCGTTGATCGATGGGATCGCGGCGCAGGGTCTGACGACCTTCGCCCTGGAATTCGTCCCCCGCATCACGCGCGCGCAGTCGATGGACGTGCTGTCCTCCCAATCCAATCTCTCGGGTTACCGCGCAGTTCTCGATGCGGCCTATGAGTTCGGCCGGGCGTTTCCGATGATGATGACGGCCGCCGGGACTATCCCGCCGGCGCGGGCGCTGGTCATGGGGGCCGGCGTGGCCGGTCTGCAGGCGATCGCCACCGCCCGCCGGTTGGGTGCGATCGTCAGTGCGACCGATGTGCGTCCGGCCGCCAAGGAGCAGGTCGAGAGCCTGGGCGCCACGTTCGTTGCCGTGGAAGACGATGAGTTCAAGGCCGCAGAGACTTCCGGCGGCTACGCCAAGGAAATGAGCGACGAGTACAAGAAGAAGCAGGCCGACCTGATCGCCGAGACCATCAAGAAGCAGGATATGGTGATCACCACGGCCCTGATTCCCGGTCGCCCGGCACCGGTGCTGGTGACGGAGGACATGGTCAAGACCATGAAGCCTGGGTCGGTGATCGTGGATCTGGCGGTCGAGCAGGGCGGGAACTGTCCCCTGTCCGAGCCGGGCAAGGTCGTCGTCAAGCATGGCGTGACGATCATCGGCCACCTGGATGTGGCCAGCCGGATCGCCGATGACGCGAGTCTGCTCTACGCAAAGAACCTGCTGAACTTCGTCACCCCGATGGTCGACAAGGAAAGCAAGTCGCTCAAGATCAACGAGGAAGACGAGATCATCGCGGCGTCGATGATCACCAAGGACGGCAAGATCACCGATGAGCGGGTCGAAGCCCTGAAGGCGGAAGGTGCGGGCAAGACTGCCAGTGCCGAGGAAAAGAAGCCCGCTGCCAAGAAGGCCGCTCCGAGAAAACCGGCTGCGAAGAAGCCCGCGGCTAAGGCGGCCGCCGACAAGACCCCGGCTTCTAAAGCGCCGGCTTCGAAAGCGGATGATTCCGCTTCGGCCGCTCCGGCATCCGACAAGACGAGCTCCTGAGGGGAAAGCAGATGTCAGACTCAAACCTTTCAGAAAAGCTGCGCGAAATCGCCGAGGACGCGCGGGAACTGGCGCATGAGGCCTCGGAGGCCGCCCGTCAGGCGGTTGATGGCGTGGCCGCTGCGGCACCCGGCGTTCCGGTGGAGCAGGTCGGGATCAACCCGTTCGTGACGGGCCTGACCGTTTTCGCACTGGCCTGTTTCGTCGGGTATTACGTGGTCTGGCGGGTCACGCCGGCCCTGCACTCGCCGTTGATGGCCGTGACCAATGCGATCTCCTCCGTGATCATCGTGGGGGCCCTGATCGCCGCAGGTCCGGCGGATATCAGTTTCGCCTCGGTCATGGGCTTCTTTGCCGTGATCCTGGCCAGCGTGAACATCTTCGGAGGGTTCCTGGTGACCCAGCGGATGCTGTCCATGTTCAAGAAAAAATCATAAGGCGAGGGAGACACAGACATGAGCGTATCACTCGCCGCATTCCTGTACCTGATTTCCGGCATCTGCTTCATCATGGCACTGCGGGGCCTGTCGCATCCGTCGACGGCGCGTCAGGGGAACACGTTCGGCATGGTCGGCATGGCGATCGCCATTCTGACCACCCTGGCCCTTCCGGGGGTTCTGTCCTACGAGATGATCATCCTCGGAATCCTGATCGGCGGTGCCATCGGCGCGATCATCGCCAAGAAGATCGAGATGACGGCTCTGCCTCAGCTCGTCGCCGGGTTTCATTCGCTGGTCGGTCTGGCTGCCTGTTTCGTGGCCGTGTCCGCCTATTACGAGCCGGCCGCCTACGGAATCGGCACCAAGGGAGCGATTCAGGTTGCCTCGCTGATCGAGATGGCCTTGGGGCTCGCCATCGGTGCGGTGACCTTCACCGGCTCTATCGTCGCCTTCGCGAAGCTGCAGGGGCTCGTCTCGGGCCGTCCGCTGGTGTTCACCGGCCAGCATATGCTGAATCTGGCCCTGGGCGTTCTGCTGATCGTTCTGGTCATCGCCCTGTGCACCACCCAGTCTGATACGACCTTCTGGCTGATCTTCGTGGTGGCGCTGGCCCTCGGGTTCCTGCTGATCCTGCCGATCGGCGGCGCCGACATGCCGGTGGTGGTCTCGATGCTGAACTCGTATTCGGGTTGGGCCGCGGCGGGTATCGGGTTCACGCTCGAGAACAACCTGTTGATCGTGACCGGCGCTCTGGTCGGGTCTTCGGGTGCGATCCTGAGCTACATCATGTGCAAGGGCATGAACCGCTCGTTCTTCAACGTGATCCTGGGCGGCTTCGGCGGGGACGATTCCGCGGCGGCGGCTGCCGGTGGCTACGACGGCGACCGCACGGTCAAGTCGGGTTCGGCGGACGATGCGGCGTTCATCCTCGACAATGCGGGCTCCGTGATCATCGTGCCGGGCTACGGCATGGCGGTCGCTCAAGCGCAGCACGCGCTGCGCGAGATGGGCGACCAGCTCAAGGCGAAGGGCGTCAAGGTCCGGTATGCGATCCACCCGGTCGCCGGACGTATGCCGGGTCATATGAACGTGCTGCTGGCCGAGGCCAACGTGCCTTATGACGAGGTCCTGGAGTTGGACGAAATCAACCGTGATTTCTCCAGCACCGATGTCGCCTTTGTGATCGGTGCGAACGACGTCACCAATCCGGCAGCCAAGACCGACCCGTCGAGCCCCATCTACGGCATGCCGATCCTGGACGTTGAGAATGCCGGGACCGTGCTGTTCATCAAGCGCTCCATGGGCTCCGGCTATGCCGGCGTCGAGAACGAGGTGTTCTTCCGCGACAACACGATGATGCTGTTCGGCGACGCCAAGAAAATGTGCGAGGAAATCGTGCACGCGATGGACCAGCTCTAGGAAGCGGGTCCTTCACGAAGGGAAAAGGCCGGGGATGGCGACATCTCCGGCCTTTTTCCTGCGTCGCGTGCCTGCCGAAGCACCGCCACCAGAAACCGAGGCCGCCGCGGGACCGGCACGGAATTCGAGGCCGCAGTGACGTGTTCGTGAGGCGGGTTGCGCTCCGTCCGTCGGCACCCCACATGGTCCGGTCAGGGAGGCGAGGGGCGATGATCGATGTTCCGTGGAATGACCGGGCCGGGCGTTTCAGTGTGCTGCGCTTGGCGGCCCTGTCGCTTGCGGTGGCACCCGCGCTCTGGATCGCCTTCGACTCCGCCACCGGGGGGCTCGGCGCCAAGCCGCTGGATGAGGCGACGCACCGGACCGGAGAGTGGGCGGTGCGCCTGCTGCTGATCACGCTCGCCGTCACGCCGCTGCGCCGGATCACCGGGTGGACCCGCTGGATCATCGTCCGGCGCATGCTGGGGCTCGCGGCTTTCGCCTATGGGCTGGCCCATCTGCTGCTCTATCTCGCGGACCAGAATTGGCATCTGGACCGTGCCGTGATCGAGATCGCGGTCCGCCCCTACCTGACGATCGGATTCGTCGCGCTTGCCGGTCTCGCCGTGCTGGCGGCGACCTCGACGGATGCCGCGATCCGACGCCTGGGCCGCCGCTGGAACCAGCTTCATCGGTTCATCTATGGCCTTGCCGCGCTGGCCGTCCTGCACTTCTTCCTGCAATCGAAGATCAACGCCACCGAGGCCACCCTGATGATGGGCTTCCTGCTGCTGTTGATGGGATTGCGCCTGGCCCATCGGGCCGGATGGCCGCCCGGCGCGCCGCGCACGCCTGTGGTCGTGGCACTGGCGGCCACACTTGGGACCGCCGCGCTGGAGGTGCTCTGGTACGGGGCGGCGACGGGCGTGCCGTGGCGAGCCGTGCTCGAGTCCAATCTCGTGCTCACCCCCTGGCCCCGGCCCGCCTGGTGGGTCCTGGCGGTGGGACTGACCCTGGCGGTCGTTCCGCTGGTGACACCGCGGGTTGCCGACCGGACACGCACGGCGGCCTGAGTCGTCCGCTCACTCCGGCGCCATGCCCTTTTCCGTGAGCTCCTGGATCGCGCTGTCGGATTTGCGGAGATCTTCCATCCCCATGCCTTTCAGAACGTGGGGCGCTTTGGTGAACTGAATGTTTTCGTAGCCGACGATCTCGATCCGGTTGCCCCAGGGGTCCATGAAATCGAGGAACCGGCCGGGAAGAATTTCCACGCCCTCCGCCTCCAGAATGGCGCGAACGGCCTCCTTGTCGTCAACCACCAGACCGAAGTGGCGGCCGTCATCCCTGGGTTGTGTGCGCCCGGACTGCAGGGCCAGGAATTGATCCCCCAGATCGATGAAGGCATCGGTGTCGCTCCGGCTCCGAAGTTTGATGTTGAACAGCTTGCCGTAGAACTCCAGGGCCTCATCGATGCTTCCGACTTCGAGGGCGACGTGATTGAAGCCGACGGCGCGGGGTTTGCTCGGGGTTGCAGGGGAATGGGTCATGAGCAGAGTCCTTATAAAACAAGCAGAAACTTGTTATATTGGACGGCGGGCCGGTTCTGTCAATTGGGCCGGACGAGACCGCATGAGGTTTTCCGATCCGAGACCCAGAATTCCTCGCTTGAGGTGGCGCACGTCGCGCTCTAACACAGGCCGATGAGTGTTGCCTTTACCCGATCCGGTTTTTGGCGTGGTGCCCGAATGGCGGTGCCGCTGGGCGTGGCGTCGATCGCCTTCGGGCTCGGCTTCGGCGTGCTGGCGCGGGAGACCGGCCTCGAGCTGGCCGAAGCGCTGGCGATGAGCGCCACGGTGTTTGCCGGTGCGTCCCAGATGGTGGCGATGGGGGCCTGGACCGATCCGCCGGCGATCCTGGCGCTGACCATTCTCGCCGTGACCATCAACATCCGCCATGTGGTGATGGGAGCGGCGCTGCGGCCCTGGATGCAGAGCCTGCCGTTCCTGAAGTCCCATGCCACACTGGCCGTGATGACAGATGTGAACTGGGCCATGGGCATGGCCGAGCGTCGGAAGGGCGAGGCGGACGCGGCCATCATCCTGGGCAGCGGCTGCGCGCTTTGGGTCGGCTGGGTGTCGGGAACCGCTCTCGGCCACACCCTGGGCGCGGCGATGGGCGATCCGAAAGCCTACGGTATCGACGTCATCGTGCCTGCGTTCTTCGCCCTGATGCTGAGCCCGCTGTGGCCGGGCTGGCGTAAGACTCTGCCGTGGATTCTGGCCGCCTGCGTCGCTCTGCTGGTGCAGCGATTCGTGCCGGGGACCTGGTACGTGGTGGCCGGCGGGCTCGCGGGAGCGGCCCTCGGTGGCTGGCTGGACGGGCGGGCGGAGCGGCGCCATGGGTGAGGATCTTCAGGTCTGGTTGACGATCGCCGGGATGGCGGTCGGCACCTTGATGACCCGGATCGGCGGATTCTGGCTGATGCGGCTCGTGCCCGAGGGCGGGTTCATCTCCCGCGCGCTCAACCATCTGCCGGGCGCCCTGGTGATCTCGATCCTGGCGCCCTATGCGCTGGACGGCGGGTGGAGCGCGCCGGTGGCGATCCTGGTGGCCTTGGTTGTCGGTCGGCTGGGCCTGTCGGCGATCTACGCGGTTTTCGGGGCCTGCGCGCTGGTCGCGATCTTGCGCCTGGCGGTGTAACCGGCGACTGTCGGTCCGAGTTCCGAACCTGGAGGCCTGCCATGTCTGCGGATGTCATTGATCACGTGATCGAGGGCGACTTCTCGCCGATGCTGACCATCACCCTGGACCCGGGCGAGGCCGTACAGGCCGAGGCCGGGACCATGGTGCTGATGGACCCGGATATCGAGATGACGACCGAGATGCCCGGCGGATTCTTCGGCGCGATCATGCGCAAGGTCAGCGGCGAAAGCCTGTTCCTGACGTTCTTCACCAACACCGGGTCGAAACGGCAGACCGTCTCCTTCGCGTCGCCCATGCCCGGACAGATCAGGGCGGTCGATCTGAAGGCCGAGGGCGGCGAGTTCTTCTGCCAGCGCCGCGCCTATCTCGCCAGTGCCCGGGGCGTGAACGTGACCGTCGCGCTGACCAAACGGCTGACCTCGGGCCTGTTCGGCGGCGAGGGCCTGATCCTGCAGAAGCTGGAAGGCGACGGGATGTGCTTCGTCGCGGCCGGTGGGACGCTGGTGGAACGGGTGCTGAGCGCTCGAGAGAAGGTCACGGTGGCGACCGGCTCGCTGGTCGGGTTCTCGGCCAGCTGCGACTACGACATCTCGTTCCAGCGCGGCATCCGCAACATGGTGTTCGGCGGCGAGGGGCTGTTCGTCACCCATGTCACCGGCCCCGGCCGGATCCTGGTCCAGACCCAGCCGATCGCCGAGCTGGCGCTGGCGCTGCACGCTCTGGTCCCGAAGGAAAGCCGGGATGAGTGAGGCTCACAGCACCCGCTGCCACCAGCCGACATCGTGCCAGCGGCCGAATTTGAAGCCGACCTCCCGATAGATGCCGACCTTGGTGAAGCCGACCGATTCATGCAGGGCGACGCTGGCCGCATTGGGCTGGGTGATGGCGGCGAAGGCCGCGTGGTAGCCGCGTGTGGCCAGATCGGGGAGCAGCGCCTGGTAGAGCCGTTTGCCGAGGCCCTGGCCGCGCGCGCTGGCTGCGACATAGGCGGTGACGTCGACGGACAGCCGGTAGGCTGACCGGTCCCGGTGTTTCGAGCCATAGGCATAGCCCAGGATTTCGCCGTCGCGTTCCGCCACCAGATAGGGGTGGGTTTGAGAGTAGGTTTCGATCCGGCGCGCCATTTCTTCGACGCTTGGCACGTCCTCCTCGAAGGAGATCGCGGTGGTCTCCACGATCGGCGCGTAGATCGCCTGGATGGCGGCGGCGTCGGAGACCGTTGCCGCCCGCAGAATGGTCGTCACGCGATCTCGTCCTCGGGCAAGAGGATCGGCTCGCCATGGGGGGCGCGTTCGGCGGCCCGCTCCCAGGCGGTCTTGCGGCTGAGGAGCTGCTCGACCGTCAGATCGGTCTTCCGGAGCACCAGGATCTCGAGCGCCGCCAGCCAGTGCTGGTAGTAGGTGTCGCCGAGATCCGGATCGCCGTCGGCCTGGGCCTCGGTGATCTTGCCGGACAGGGTTTCCGCCCATTCGGACCAGGCGAACAGCCCGGTCTCATGCAGCTTGACCGTCAGCGCGAAGGCGCTGGCCTCCCAGGGCTCCCGGAACACCGGCCCGTCCCGGTCTTTCAGACTGGCCGGAAGCACGTCCAGCGCCGGTTGCGGATTGCTCATCACGCGGGCTCCAGATAGGGCTCCCAGAGGTCCAGGTGCACGGCACCGCCCTGGCCGTCGGCGCCCCACAACTCCTCGGCGGTGAAGGCCACATTGTAGATGTGATGGGCCACGCCGTGCTCGCCGCGGGCGCTGGCATCGGCGAACACATGGGCGCCGTGGTGCATCACGATCTCGCCCACATGGCCGCGCACGTATTGCGGGGCGCGAGTGTGGCCCGGCGGGTTCATCGATTTAACGCGAACCCTGTCACCCGGCTTAAAGGCCGGCGCGTGCGCAACCTCACGGGCATAGGGCGAGCCCTGCTGCAGCGCCTTGAAGACCCGGTCGGCGGGCAGGGCCGCCACGTTGGATTTTCCGTTGGCCTTCCCGGTCTTGAGCTCCTCCTCGGTCACCAGACCGGTCTCGACCAGCAGAACCTCGAGTCCGTGCAGCCACTGTTCGTAGTAGCTGTTGTCGAGATACCGGCCGGGGGGCTGCTTCTCGCGGGCATGCCGGCTGATGTCGATGTTCCACTGGCCGAGCCCGCCGCAGGCCAGGGTGAGGGCGAAGGCCTTCTTCTCCCATTCGCCGTGAAACCAGGGCTCGTCCTTTTCCTGA
The DNA here is from genome assembly GCA_024742605.1 of Alphaproteobacteria bacterium. Taxonomy (GTDB): domain Bacteria; phylum Pseudomonadota; class Alphaproteobacteria; order Thalassobaculales; family Thalassobaculaceae; genus JANSYC01. The sequence goes on from JANSYC010000007.1 coordinate 15,363, forward strand.
ACCACCGGGCCGAAGCCGTGCATCCCGCCCATATCGTGTGCGCCGTTCATTCCGCAGCCTCCGGCACCTTGGCGGGGAAGGTCACGACTTCGGTCCCGATCATGGAATTGCGGGTGATCAGGTCGACCAACTCATCCTCGCCCAGATGCTCCGTTCCGGCGGGGCGCATCGGCAGCACCAGATAGCGGAGCTCGGCGGTTGAATCCCACACCTTGATCTCGACATCGTCCGGCAGCTCGGTGCCGAAATCCCTGAGCACGCCGCGCGGATCGTTGACGGCGCGGGCCCGATAGGGCGCGGACTTGTACCAGACCGGCGGCAGGCCGAGCACCGGCCACGGATAGCAGGAGCAGAGGGTACACACGACCATGTTGTGCACCCTGGGCGTGTTCTCCAGCACCACCATGTGCTCGCCCTGTCGGCCCTCGAAGCCGAAGGACTTGATGGCGGCGGAGGCATCCTCCAGCAATTGGGCCTTGAAGGCGGGATCGGTCCACGCCTTCGCCACCACCTGCGCGCCGTTGCGCGGGCCGACCTTGGTCTCGTAGGTGTCGATGAAGATGTCGAGCGCCGCCGGGTCCACCAGACCCTTGTCGATCAACAGGGATTCCAGCGCTTTCACCCGAAGCTGCAGCTCGCTCAGCCGGGGATGCTCGTGGTCATGATCGTGATCGTGGTGATGATCGTGCGATGACATGGGCAGCCCTCTTTCGCGGCGGGGAATGATAGTACCGGAAGTCTAGGCTTTTCGTCTGCCGCACGACAATACCCGCGTCGGGCACACTCTCGTGCCTAGAAGCGCATCGGCAGGGCCTCGGCAATGATCCTGGCCTCGATGGCATCCCGGGCCTTCTGGCCGGTCTGGCCGATGATGCCCAGCAGCCAGTCCTCGAACCCGTGGGCTTCGTCCCGCCGGTGCAGGCTGTGCAGATGGCGCAGCATTTCGATCTGGGACATGACGGGGAAACTGCGCCCCTCCGACGGGATCTCCGCCACCGCCACCGGCGAGCCGTCGCGTGTCAGCAGGCCGCAGCGGGCCGCATACAGCAGCATGGTCTCGGGCGCCGGGCGCGCGGGGTCGACGCTGGCCACCTCCAGGGGAAGCGAGACCCTGTCGTAGTGCACGCCCAAGCCCTCGGTCGCATCCATCCGGTCGAGGGCGGGGCCGTCCAGCCAGTTCACCCAGAGCTCGGTGACGGCGCCCGGAGACCTCGCCAGCGTGGCGGGCGCAGAGCCGTAACCCGCGAGATGGGCGGCGAATACCACATCCACACCCCGCGCCTTGATCCGGGTCACGGGAATGCGGACCGGCCCGCTCATGTAGCGCGGCGCGAACTTGCGCTCCAACTGGCGCGGGCTGCGGTTCGATCCCACCGCGATCACCGGAGTCAGCCCGGCGAAGGAGAAGTCCGCCGGCAGCGGCTCGGCCTGCGCCCCGGTGAACAGGTAATCCTCCGGATGGGTCGGGTAGGGATAGCCCAGGGCCCGGGTCAGAGGATCTTCATCGGTTTCCGGATAGGCGTCTGGTTTGGACATGGCGCGCTCTGATGCGTTGGAGGTCGGGTGCAGAGTGCGGTAGCGTGCGCGGTCTTTCAACGGTCAGACACAGGAATTGGACCCGCCCATGTTCGAAGGTTTCGAGACCCGCGCCGTCACGGTCGAGGATTGCACCTTTTACGTCCGGATCGGGGGGAGCGGCCCGCCGGTTCTGCTGCTGCACGGGTTCCCGCAGACCCATCATGCCTGGGCCAGGGTGGCGGGCATTCTGGCCGGCCGGTATACCGTGGTCGTTCCCGACACACCCGGCTATGGCGATACGGTCGGCCCGGAACCGCTGCCCGAGAACTTCTCCAAGCGCCGTCTGGCGGCGCTGTGCCGCGGACTGATGGCGGCGCTCGGCCACCAACGCTTCCATATCGCCGGGCACGATCGGGGTGGGCGGATCGCCTATCGCATGGCCTTCGAGTTTCCCGAGACCGTCAGAAGCCTGGGCGCGATCGACATCATCCCGACCCTCGAGAACTGGGATGCGATGAACTGGAAGTCCGCCCTGGGCGCCTATCACTGGTTGCTGCTGGCGCAACCCGCGCCGCTACCGGAGACTCTGGTGGGGGCGGACGGGCCCGGCTACTGCCGGCACCTGATCGACCGCTGGGTCGGGCACCCGGAGCGTCTGGACCCCCAAGCGGTGGCCGCATACTGTGGATCCTACGCCAAGCCCTCGGTGGTGGCGGCCTGCTGCGCCGACTATCGGGCCGGCGCCACCTTCGACAGGGATGATGATCTTGCCGACCGGGATGCCGGTCGCAAACTTCCCATGCCGGTTCGCCTGATCTGGGGAGAGCGCTATCTCAAGGGCAAGGGCGCGGAGCCGATCGATGTGTGGCGTCGGTGGGCCGAAACGGTGGACGAAGTGCCCTTGGATGTCGGACACTTCGTTGCGGAAGAAGCGCCGGATGAGACAGCTCGGGCATTGGACGAACTGTTCTCCCGCGCGGAGTGATTGGGTCGGAGTGGATTGAGACGGATGACCTGGCGATGAGTAATCCTCGTTCCTTTGATCGCAAGCGGCGGCTTGCCCGCATGGATCCCAAGGTCCCGCGCGAGCCCGGACGTACTCTCGGGCCGGAGCGACGCTTGCGGGGCTTGGTCGACCAGGAACCGGACGATCTGTCTCCGGAGCGCGGGGTTCTGGGAGACCTTGGGAATCGGCTCGGACCTAAGGGGCGGTTCCTGGTGGCGGCGGCGGTCATCGGGGCGGCGATCACCGGCGGCTCCTTGGCCTATGAGCGCTACACCACCACCGCAGTCACCGGCGTAAGCCACACGAACCCGGCCTTGGTCGGATTGGGACACAGCCTCTACGACCAGAACTGTGGGTATTGCCATGGCATCGATCTGGCGGGACAGCCGGGCTGGGACGGAAGTTTCCCGGACGGCAACCGCCCGGCGGTGCCCCTGGACGGACGCGGACCGATTGCACGGCTGTCGGATCGGGATCTGTTTGACCTGATCAAGTACGGCGGACAGCCGTTTTCACCGCCATCCTATAAAAACAATATGCCGGGATACGATTCCAGCCTGGCCGACGCTGATATCTGGGCGATCCTCTCCTATGTTAAGTCGAAATGGTCCGAGGAAACCTTGGCCCGCCAAAGGGAATTGGCGGAACAGTCCGGGAGCTGACCCCCGGCCCGGCCTTCTTCAAGCGTCCACCAGATCGATACCGGCTTTGGAAAGGCCACGCGTCATGCGAACCTTCAACTGTGCCTGTGGCCAGATTCTGTTCTTCGAGAACACCAGATGCGAGGCCTGCGGCCGCGATGTCGGATGGTGTCCGGCCTGTCGCTCGATCTCGGCTTTGGAGCCGGCGGGCGAGGGGCGGTATACCTGCGCCAACGCCCATTGCGGTGCCGATCTGGTCAAATGCAGCAATTTTGCGGTCGAGGGGGTCTGTAACCGGTGTGTGGTCACAGCGGACGGCCAGCCCGAATCCGAATCCCCGCTTTGCGACAGCTGCCGCTACACCGAGACCATCCCGGATCTGTCGGTCGAGGGAAACCGGGAGCGCTGGGCCACGCTGGAGGCCGCCAAGCGACGTCTGTTCTACGCCCTCGATCTCCTGGGATTGCCTTACGGGCGCAAGGAGGACGGGTTCGAGCCGCCGCTGGCCTTCGCGTTCAAGGGCGATGTTGTGCCGCCGGAAGGTCTGTGGCGGGCGATGGGCGAGGCCGAGCGTGTCTATACCGGGCACGCAGACGGCCAGATCACCATCAATATCCGCGAGGCCGATGACGCGGCGCGCGAACAGTTGCGGGTCGATCTGGAGGAGGCACACCGGACCCTTATCGGCCATTTCCGGCATGAGATCGGCCACTACTACTGGGATCTCCTGGTCCGGGGGCAGTGTGACGACGCGTTTCGCGAGCTGTTCGGCGATATCGACGCCCCGAGCTACGCCGACGCTCTGGCTCGCCACTATGAGCAGGGTCCGCCCGCAGGTTGGCGCCAGAACTTCGTCAGCGCCTACGCCACCATGCATCCCTGGGAGGATTGGGCGGAGACGTTCGCGCTGTATCTCGATCTGACCAGCGTGCTTGATACCGCCAACCAACTGGGCATCATGAAACCGATACCGTTCGACGATCTGGCGGGCATGGTCGACCGATACCGACGGCTCGGTCTGGTGCTGAACGAGTTGAACCGGGAAATGGGGCTGATCGATGTGGTGCCCGAAGTGATCACGCCCGCCATTCAGACCAAGCTCGGCTTCGTGCACGATCTGGTGCGGCGCGCGGCGGGGCGCGCCTGAGCGGCGGTCAGGCGGAGCGGAATGCCGTGGTCGCCCCCAGAATCCAGGCCCTGAAGGCTTTCAGCGCCTTGCGGCGTCCGATATCCGCCCGGTAGACGAGGTAGTAGCTTCCGATGGTCAAGCCGACCGGATAGAGCTTCTTCAATCGGCCGGCTGCCACATCGGTATGCGCCAGCTCCTCCGAGAGCAGCACCACGCCCTGACCGGCAAGGGCGCCCTCGATCGCCAGCAGCCAGGCGTAGAACTCGGGCTTCTCCGGGAGCCTGGGGTCGGGGATACCGGCCCGCTCGAACCAGCGCCGCCACAGCAGACCGGCATCCTCGTTCAGCAGAGGCTGCTTGAGCATATCGTTCGGCTGTTGGACTTCCGGGAAGTCCGGTGCGGCGAACGGAAACATCGGCGAGTCGGACAGCAGATCCGTTTCCACGCCGGATGGCAGTTCCCGGCAGTAGCGTACGGCAATGTCGAACTCGAAATTGCGGATGTCCGCGAGCGATGCCGAGGAGGAGATTCGGATCTCGATGTCGGGATGGGCGCGTTTGAAATGGCCCAGATTGGGCATCAGCCATTTTGCCGCGAAGGTCGGCTCGCTCGTCACCGAAATCGTCGTTTCATCGCGCTCGCGGATGCTCTCCGAGGCCGTGGAAATTTCATCCAGCGCGGGGCCGATCCTGGCGAGGTAGGCCTGCCCGGCCGGGGTCAGTTCGACCCCCCGCTGGACGACCTTGAAGAGCTGCACACCCAGATCGGCTTCAAGCCCGCGCACATGGCGGCTGATCGCGGCATGGGAGACGTTCAGTTCCTGAGCGGCCCGCGAAAAACTGCCATGTCGGCCGGCGGCGTCGAAGGCGCGAACGGCATTCAGTCTTGGAAGAAAGCGGGCCATGAGTATCCGTGACTTTTCCTGACACCTACTGTGAGACAATGGCGTTTGCAGGTCCAGGCCCGGCTGTCGATATTCCTCCGCAGACCGTCAGAGGAGAATCATAATGTCCACGACCTGCGACGCTTTCGATACCTGTGCCCTGCCGCTCGGGGTGACGGACAAGAGGTTCCGGATGGATCCGCGATCCTTCGTCCGCGCGCTGGCCGGTTGGCTGAATGCGCCCCGGGCGCGGACGCCGAAAGCCCCGCATTTCGAGGCGGACGCGCGCTTGCGGCTCGACATGCGCGCCGATGCTCTGATCGGCGAGATCCGGGACCACGGCCCTGGTACGCTGCTTGAGAACGAGATCCGCAGGCTGAGATAGAGAGGATCCGCATGTCGGAGAACCGGAACGACGACCAACCGGGGGACGGGGGATGTCAGTGCGGAGCCGTGCGCTATGCGCTCTCCGCACCGCCCGCGACCGTCTATGTCTGCCATTGCCGGGATTGCCGCAAGCAGTCGGCCTCCGCTTTCGGGATCTCCGCGATCGTCGACCCCGAGGCCCTGACGCTGCTGCGGGGACGTCCGGAGAAATGGTCGCGTCCGACTGCGGGGGGCAGCGTGATGGACTGCTATTTCTGCGGGACCTGCGGCACCCGGCTTTGGCATATCGCACGCGATGATCCCGAGGCCGTCAGCATCAAGGGCGGCAGCCTGGACACCCCGCCAGACCTTGCCGCCGCCGACCATATCTGGACCTCACGCAAGCTGTCCGGCGTCCTGATACCGCCCGGCTGCCGCCAGTATCCCGAGGAGCCGGACGGTTGAGCCGCGAGCATCTCGCCGCCCCGTCCTCCCTGCGGGCAGTCTACTCCGCCGCCTCCTGGTAGGCTTCGATCGGCGGGCAGGTGCAGACCACGTGCCGGTCGCCGTGCACGTTGTCGACCCGGCCGACCGGCGGCCAGTACTTGGCGGAGGCGTCCATGCCGGCCATCGGAAAGGCTGCCTGGCGTCGCGTGTAGGATCGGTCCCACGCATCCGCCATCAGGTCCTGCGCGGTATGCGGGGCGTGGCGCAGGGCCGAGGCCTCGGCCGTCATCTCGCCGCGCTCGATCGCCCGGATCTCGTCCCGGATCGCGATCATGGCGTCGGCGAACCGGTCCAGCTCCTCCTTGCTCTCGCTTTCCGTCGGCTCGATCATCAGGGTGCCCGCGACCGGCCAGCTCATGGTCGGCGCGTGGAAGCCGAAATCCATCAGCCGTTTGGCGATGTCGTCGACGCTGACGTCGGTGGCGTCCTTCATCGGCCGGGTGTCGATGATGCATTCGTGCGCCACCAGACCGTTCGGCCCGGTGTACAGAACCGGGTAATGGTCCCGCAGCCGATAGGCGAGATAGTTGGCGTTCAGGATCGAGGTCTGGCTGGCCTTCTTGAGACCGCTTGCGCCCATCATACGGATGTAGGCCCAGCTGATCGGCAGGATTCCGGCGCTTCCGAAAGGGGCGGCCGAGACCGCACCGATCGCGGTCGCGGGCCGGTCGACCCCGTCTTCGTCCAGATCGTCGCCGTGACGCGGCAGGAAGGGCAGCAGATGGGCGGCCACGCCGATCGGGCCGACGCCCGGACCGCCGCCGCCATGGGGAATGCAGAAGGTCTTGTGCAGGTTCATATGGCTCACGTCCGAGCCGAAGGCGCAGGGGCTGCACAGCCCGACCAGTGCGTTGAGATTTGCCCCGTCGGTATAGACCTGGCCGCCATGGTCATGGACGATCTGACAGATCTCCCGTACGCGGCGCTCGAAGACGCCGTGGGTCGAGGGGTAGGTGATCATCAGGGCGGCGAGCTTGTCGGAATGCTGCTCGGCCTTCGCCTTCAGATCGTCCACATCCACATTGCCGTGCGCGTCGCAGGCGACCACCACCACCCGCATGCCGGCCATGGCGGCGGAGGCCGGATTGGTGCCGTGGGCGGAGGAGGGAATCAGGCAGACGTCCCGATGGGACTCGCCGCGCGACTGATGGTAGGCGCGGATCACCAGCAGCCCCGCGTATTCGCCCTGTGCCCCGGAATTCGGCTGCAGAGAGACGCCGGCATAACCGGTGGCGGCGGCCAGCATCCGTTCCAGATCGGTGATCATCCGATGGTATCCGGCGGTCTGATCCTCCGGAGCGAAGGGATGGATGTTCGCGAACTCCGGCCAGGTGACCGCCATCATCTCCGCCGTCGCGTTCAGCTTCATGGTGCAGGAGCCGAGCGGGATCATCGAGCGGTCCAGCGCGATGTCCTTGTCCGACAACCGCCGCAGGTACCGCAGCATCTCGGTTTCGGACCGGTATTTCTCGAAGGTCGGATGGGTCAGGAACGGGCTGGTCCGGGTTAGAGCCCCCGGAAAGCCGTCGTCGACCGAGGCCTCGATCTCGTCGAAGGTGAATTCGGCGTCCGACCCCTGCCTGAGGCAGCTCCACAGGGTTTCCACCGTCGCGCGCGTGCTGGTCTCGTCGAACGAAACGCTGACCGCATCCTCGTCCAGCCAGCGCAGATTGATGCCTTCGACCCGGGCTGCTTCCCAGATCGAACCCGCCCAATGATCCGAAAGGACCGTCACCGTGTCGAAGATATGGGCGCCGTCGACCCGGTAGTTGAAGCGCTTCACCCCTTCGGCGAACACGGCGGCCAGACGGTGGGTCCGGCGTGCGATCCGCGTCAGTCCCTCGGCTCCGTGATACACGGCGTACATCGAGGCCATCACCGCCAGCAGGACCTGGGCGGTACAGATATTGGAGGTCGCCTTCTCCCGACGAATGTGCTGCTCACGGGTCTGCAGGGTCAGCCGGTAGGCGGCACGGCCGGTGGCGTCGACGGAGACCCCCGCCAGACGGCCGGGCAGGTTGCGCCTGTGCGCATCCAGGGTCGCGAAATAGGCGGCATGCGGACCGCCGAATCCCATCGGCACGCCGAAGCGCTGGGTGGTTCCCACGGCCACGTCGGCACCCCACTCGCCCGGCGGTGTCAGGAGTGTCAGGGCCAGGAGATCGGCGGCAACGATCACCATCGTATTGTTGGCCTTCGCCGCCTCGGCGACCTCACGGTAGTCGAGCACCGCCCCCCGTTCTGCCGGGTACTGCAGCAGCATCCCGAAGGCGCTGTCCGGAACCCCATTGCGCTCGTCGCCGACCACGATCTCGACGCCGATCGGGGCCGAGCGGGTCCGCAGAACCTCCAGGGTCTGCGGGAACACCTTGTCGGACACGAAGAAGACATTGCCCTTGTTCTTCGAGAGCTTGCGGGCGAAGGCCATGGCCTCGGCCGCCGCGGTCGCCTCGTCCAACAGGGAGGCGTTGGCGATCTCGAGTCCGGTCAGGTCGCAGACCATGGTCTGGAAATTCACCAGGGCTTCCAGCCGCCCCTGGCTGATCTCGGCCTGGTAGGGGGTGTAGGCCGTGTACCAGGCCGGATTTTCCAGCACGTTCCGCTGAATCACCGGGGGGGTCACGGTCCCGTAGTATCCCTGCCCGATCATCGACGTGGCGACCTTGTTCTCGGATGCCATGACCCGCAGCTCCGCGAGAACCTGCGCTTCGTCCACCGGCGCATCCAGGGCGAGCGCCCCGCTGAGGCGGATGTCGGAAGGCACGGCCGCGTCCGTCAGCGCATCAAGGCTCCTCTGTCCGAGGGCGCCGAGCATGTCGGATTCTTCCTGAGCGCTCGGTCCGATATGCCGGCCGACAAAGGAGTCCGTGGCGGTCAACTCGGCTAGGGTGGGGCGGGTGGATGCGCTCATGAAAATCTCCGGAATGCGAAAGCCGATTGGAACGGTAAGGTTGGGACTTGGGCAGATACGGGATCAGGCGCCGGCATGCGCCTTGTAGGCGTCCTCGTCCATCAGATCGTCGAGTTGTGAGGGGTCCGACAGCTTGATCTTGTAGAGCCAGCCGGCGCCGGTCGCGTCCTCGTTCACGGTCTGGGGCGTGTCTGCCAGTGCCGCATTGGCCTCGGTCACCTCGCCGGAGACCGGTGCGTAGACCTCGCTCGCCGCCTTGACGCTCTCGACCACCGCCGCGTCGTCCCCCTTGCTCAGGGTGCGGCCCACATCGGGCACCTCGACGAACACGATGTCGCCCAACTGCTCCTGGGCGTGGTTGGTGATGCCGACCGTGCCGACACCGTCCTCGACGCGGATCCACTCGTGATCTTCGGTGTATTTCGTGGTGCTCATGACAGTTGCTCCATCAATCTGTGGGCGGTGTTTGGAGAGGGTTCGGTTTCAGCGTTTGTAGCTCTGGGTGACGAAGGGCAGGGCAACCACCTTGGCCGGATTGGGCTTGCCCCGGATCATCAGGTTGATCTCGGTGCCCTCCCCAGCATGGTCGATCGTCACATAGCCCATGGCGATCGGTCCCTCGACGGTCGGCCCGAAGCCGCCGGAGGTCACGTGCCCGATGAGTGTTCCGTTGGCATCCGCGATGTCGGTGCCTTCCCGGGCGGGCGCACGGCCTTCGGGTCGAAGGCCGACGCGCCGGCGCGCAGCACCGTTGGTCAACTGGTCCAGGATGATGTCGGCGCCGGGAAAACCGCCCTCCGCCTTGCGGCGTTTGGAGATCGCCCATTCCAGCGCACCCTCGACCGGGGTCGTGCCGGTGTCGATGTCGTGGCCATAGAGGCAAAGCCCCGCTTCCAGCCGCAGGGAATCGCGCGCGCCCAGGCCGATCACCTCCACATCCGGGTGGGACACCAGCTTGCGGGCGAAGGCTTCCGCCGCCTCTGCCGGAACCGATATCTCGTAGCCGTCCTCACCGGTATAGCCCGAGCGGGTGACGAAGCACTCGGCGCCGTCGATGGTCATGGCGGCACTGCGCATGAAGGTCAGCTCCGCCGCCTCCGGCGCAAGCGCCGACAGTACGGCCTCTGCCGAAGGTCCCTGCAGTGCCAACAGGGCCCGATCGGACAGTTCGGTCATCTGCCCGCCCAGGACGGCTTCCATGTGAGCCAAGTCGGCGCTCTTGCAGGCCGCGTTCACCACCACGAACAGATGATCGCCCGCATTGGTGACCATCAGATCGTCCAGAATGCCGCCGGTCTCGTTGGTGAACAGGGTGTAGCGCATGCGCCCCGGGGTCAGGACCTGAAGATCGCCGGTGGTCAGCGTTTCAAGTTTCTCGGCGGCGTCGGTCCCGTCGATGCGCAGCTGACCCATATGGGAAACGTCGAACAGACCGGCCTTGGCGCGGGTGTGTTTGTGTTCGCCCAGGACACCCAGAGGGTACTGCACCGGCATGCTGTAGCCGGCGAATTCCACCATCTTGCCGCCGAGTTCCACATGGAGCGCGTGCAGAGGTGTCTTGAGCAGCTGGGTCGTATCGGACATGTATCCCCCAAGGATCGGGCAGAGAGGTCGTGGTTGCACCGCCAAACCCGAATCGGGTCGACGCGCCCCCTCTGTACCGGAACCTGAGAGATTAGCCGTGATCTCCCTGTCTCGGGTATCACGACGTTCCCCGTCGGTGAGGTAGATCGCGTATCCACGATCCACCTGCTCTCCAGAGGTTACCTCGCCTTGGGGTTCGGGCGCCTGAGAGTTTCCGGGGCGGTTGCTCCTTCGGCGTCGACCGCGGCGCATCGGTTGCCCGATCCGCCCGTCGCTCTCTCCCCCAAGAGTCTTGGGTGATGTGGGTCCTAGGATAGTCCTAGCTGCCGGATGTGCAAGAGGGGCACCGCCCGGCCGCGGAATGGCATAGGGAAGGCGGCGGGTTTCTAGACCGTCGGGCCGGTCCATTCGCTGACCACGGTCCCCAAATCCGGCCGAGTCCGCTCTTTCGGGGCCTCGCCGGCGGTCCCGATATAGATGAAACCGATGATCTTGGTCTCCGGGCCGTGGCCCAGGGCAGCCTTCACCTCCGGATCGAAGGACGGCCATTCGGTCAGCCATTGGGCGACGAATCCGGCCGCATGCGCCGCGACCAGGATGTTCTGGCAGACGGCGCCGCCGGACAGCACCTGTTCGATCTCGGGGATCTTCGGATGGTGCGGATCGATCCGGTCGGTGACGGCCAGCAGGACCGGCGCGCGCTGCGGGCGGGCGCGCTCGATCTCGACCAGGCGCTCCTCGGCCTCCGGATTGCGGCGGCGGAAGATCTCCGCGAACACGTCGCCGAGGGCCTTCTGGCCCGCCTTGTGGAGCACCTGGATCCGCCAGGGTCCCAGCTTGCCGTGGTCCGGAACCCGGATTCCGGCAGTCAGGATATCGTCCAGAACCGCCGCGTCCGGCCCCGGCTCGATCATGTTCTTCGCCACCACCGACCGCCGGGTCAGCAACAGCTCCATCATCGATCCGGTGGCATTCAGGGCGGGGGTCGGCATGTCCATAACGGTCTCTCCAGATCGGATACGGGCACTTCTTGCGAAACGGTCGCAATAAAGCATTGCTTGCGCAGATAGGCAATCCCGTCGTTGGATCAAGGGGGAGATCGTCGGACAGGGAGTGGAGCATGTCGGGCCCGGGAGCCAGAATCGCCATCGTCGCCAACCACTACCAGAACGAAAACTGCCATCCGGACGGCAAGGTGAAGGTGGGGATCGGCGCGGACAGCACCACCCGGGCCGAGCGGCTGGGCAACGCGCGGCGGCTGTTCGCCGGCGCGCGTGCGGTGGGCGTGCCGATCGTGCACGTGCGGCTGGCGGTCGATCCGGACTATCGCGGGGTGGTGGTGAACACGCCGCTGATTCGGGAATGGATCGAGCTTGGCGCCTGGCAGGAGGGGAGCTGGGGGGTCGCGTTCGTGGACGGGCTGGGCCCCGAAGACGGTGAGATCGTGGTGACCCATACCCGCAACAGCGGGTTTCACAACTCCACGCTCGCCGATGTCCTGGCGGGGTTCGGGGCACGGCATCTGATCTGCTGTGGGGTGTCGACCGCCTACACGGTCGAGAGCACCGTGCGCCAGGCCGTCGATATCGGGTTCCGGGTGACGGTCGCCTCCGATGCCTGCTCGACCGGCACGGAACGTCGGCACCTGGCGGCGCTGGAGGCGATGCGGCCGTTGGCCGATATCAAGACCGTCGACGAAGTTCTGGCGGATGATCTCGTTTCCGGGTAATATATCGACGCTCACCAAAATGGTGACCGCACCCCGAAAGAACTTCGGAGACGAAAGATGCTGATTTCCCTTCTGAAACGCTGCGCCTGCGTGGCTTTGTCGCTCGTCGCCCTGTCGGGCTGCACGATCGCCAACCCGTATTGGACCGTCGGCACCGCCGCGCTCCTGGGCCCGCAGGTCGCCACCGGAAAGAACACGTTCGCCTATATGAGCGACTGGTTCGGGCCGAGCTGCGACAGCTACAGCGTCTACGACACCCCGCCGCGCTGCGTCCGTTAGCGTCGCCCCCTTGCCATCCGGCGCGAAACCGCTTCGAATCCGACGGGTTCGGGAGGAGCGCGCGTGGACATTCGTCAGTTGCAGTATCTGGTGGCCTTGGCGCGGGAGAAGCATTTCACCCGGGCGGCCGAGGCCTGCAACGTCACCCAGCCGACCCTGTCCGGCCGGCTGCGCCAGCTCGAGGAGGAACTCGGCGTCCCGATCGTGGTGCGGGGCCAGCGCTATCACAGCCTGACCGCCGAGGGCGAGCGGGTGCTCCGCTGGGCCCAGACCATCCTGGAGGATCTGGACGGGCTGCGCGAGGAACTGGCGAGCCGCACGGATTCCCCCGAGGGCCGCATGACCCTGGGGGTGATCCCCTCGGCCCTGCCGACCGTGCCGCCGCTGATCCAGGCGATGCAGGAACGGTTCCCGAAGGTGCGGTTCACCGTGCTGTCCCGAAGCTCCCGCGAGATCGAGCGGGGGCTGGAGGATTTCACCCTGGATGCCGGGGTCACGTATCTGGACAACGAGCCCATCGATCTCGCGCTCTCGCAGACCCTGTACCGGGAACGGTACCGGTTGTTCGTCCGCTCGGATCATCCGCTGGCCGACCGGGACAGCGTGACCTGGGCCGAGGCCTCGACCCATTCGCTGACGGCTCTGACCGAGGACATGCAGAACCGCCGGATCATCGATGCCGCCTTCAAGGCCGCCACCGGCCGCAGCCTGGTGCCGGTGATCGAGACCACCTCGGTGATCCATCTCTGCGCCCAGGTGATGATGAGCGGACATGCCAGCGTGCTGCCGGAATTCGTCATCGGTATGATGGGGGATGCGGGCCATCTGCGGGCGATTCCGCTGATCGAGCCCGAAATCACCCATGAGGTCGGCCTGGTGGCCCTGGACCGGGACCCGATCCCGCCCCTGGTCCAGGCCCTGATCGCGGCCGCGAAACGCTACGATCTGCCGGAACTGCTCCAGAACCGACTACATTTAGCGTGACAGGTAACATGTTGGTCCATCATCGATTTCGTCGATGATGCTATCGCAAATTACGATTGGCGCGGCTTGCGAATGAGGCGTTCACTTCCCTTCAAGGAACAATAGCACCGCTGCGTCGACAGGTCTCGACGTGTGCGTTTGGCATAGGGACGGATGCTGGATGGCCATGACCCGACAGAACGCGGCTCCGATTTCCGGTGGCGATCCCGATCCGGTGACAGAGGCGGTCGACCTGATCTGCGGTCGGTACGGGGACCGGCCGGACGCCCTGATCGAGATGTTCCACGACCTGCAGGACGGACTCGGCCATGTGCCTGAAACCGCCTTGAAGCCGATCGCCAAACGGCTGAATCTGAGCCGCGCCGAGGTTCATGGGGTGCTGAGCTTCTATCACGATTTCCACACCAAACCGGTGGGCCGGGTGGTGGTGAAAGTCTGCCGGGCCGAGGCCTGCCAGTCGATGGGCGCGCTGCCGCTGATCGCGCAGATCTGCGACCGGCTGGGCGTCGGGCTCGGGAGCACGTCGGCCGGCGGCTCGGTGACGGTCGAGCCGGTGTATTGCCTGGGCAACTGCGCGCTGGCGCCGGCCGCGACCGTCGGCGGTGTCCTGCACGGCCGGGTCGATGCGGAGCGGGTTGCGGCGCTTGTGACCGAGATGACCGGGGAGGCCGGCTGATGGGCGTCGTGGTCTATGTCCCGAAGGATTCGGCATCCCTGTCCGTCGGCGCCGACGGCGTCGCCGCCGCCATTCAGCTCGAGGCGGTGGCCCGTGGTGTCGAGGTGACGCTGAAGCGCAACGGCTCCCGGGGGCTGTTCTGGCTGGAGCCGCTGGTCGAGGTGGAAACCACCGAGGGCCGGGTCGCGTACGGTCCGGTTTCTGCCGCCGACGTGCCGGGCCTGTTCGAGGCGGGATTCCTCTCCGGCGGTGATCACGCGCTGGCCCATGGGCCGACCGACAGCATCCCCTATCTGAAAAATCAGGAGCGGCTGACCTTCGCCCGCATGGGCGTGATCGAACCGCTGGACCTCAGGGCCTATCAGGCCACGGGCGGGCTGACCGGTCTCATGAAGGCGGCCGGGATGGCGCCGGAGGCGATCGTCGCCGAGGTCACCGAGTCCGGTCTGCGCGGCCGTGGCGGGGCCGGTTTCCCGACCGGGATCAAATGGAAGACCGTGGGCGAGCAGCCGGAGCCCCAGAAGTATATCTGCTGTAACGCCGACGAGGGCGACAGCGGCACCTTTGCCGATCGGATGATCATGGAGGGCGATCCGTTCGCACTGATCGAGGGCATGGCGATCGCCGGTCTGGCCGTCGGTGCCACCGAGGGCTATGTCTACATCCGGTCCGAATACCCTCATGCGATCGCGACCATGAAGGCAGCGATCGGCCTGATGCGGGCGGCGGGTTATCTGGGCGCGGATGTCGCGGGGTCGGGCAAGGCGTTCGAACTGCACGTCCGGCGCGGCGCCGGTGCCTATATCTGCGGCGAAGAGAGCTCCATGCTGGAAAGCCTGGAGGGCAAGCGCGGCATGGTGCGGGCGAAACCGCCGATCCCGGCGATCGCCGGCCTGTTCGGCAAGCCGACCGTGGTCAACAACGTCCTGTCGCTGGCGGCGGTGCCGACGATCCTGGCCAAGGGCGCGGCCTTCTACCAGGATTTCGGGGTCGGACGGTCCCGCGGCACCCAGGCGTTCCAGTTGGCGGGCAACATCAAGCACGGCGGGTTGGTCGAGAAGGCTTTCGGTCTCACCCTGCGGGAGCTGGTCGAGGGTTTCGGCGGCGGCACCGCCACCGGGCGGCCCTTCCGGACCGCCCAGCTCGGCGGACCGCTCGGTGCCTATGTCGACGATGACATGCTGGACATCGAGATGGACTACGAAAGCCTAGCGGCGGCCAAGGCGATGCTGGGCCATGGCGGGATCGTGGTGTTCGACGACAGTGTGGACATGGCCCAGATGGCCCGGTTCGCCTTCGAGTTCTGCGAGATCGAGAGTTGCGGGAAATGCACCCCGTGCCGGGTCGGCGCGGTGCGCGGCAAGGAAACCGTCGAGAAGATCCTGGCCGGCCGCGAGGTCGCCAAGAACATCGCCCTGGTCGAGGATCTCTGCGAGGTCATGACCGATGGCTCGCTCTGCGCCATGGGTGGACTGACGCCGATGCCGGTGCTGAGCGCGATGCGCCTGTTCCCCGAGGATTTCGACCGGGCGCCCGCCCAAGCCGCTGAATAGAGTCTGGAGAAAGACCGATGGCCCTGATCGACGATGTGGATTTCGGAACCCCCGCCCGCCCCAGCGCGGCCACGGTCACGCTGCTGATCGACGGAGCCCCGGTGACGGTGCCCGAGGGCACCTCGATCATGCGGGCGGCCCAGGAGGTCAGCCGTCCGATCCCCAAACTCTGCGCCACCGACAAGCTGGAGCCTTTCGGGTCCTGCCGGATGTGCCTGGTGGAGATCGAGGGTGTGCGCGGGACCCCCGCCTCCTGCACCACGCCGGTGCGCGAGGGCATGAACGTCACCACCCAGAACGCCCGGCTGGAGCGGATCCGGAAGGGCGTGATGGAGCTCTACATCTCCGACCACCCGCTGGACTGCCTGACCTGTGCCGCCAACGGAGACTGCGAGCTGCAGGACACCGCCGGCGAGGTGGGCCTGCGCGAGGTCCGGTACGGTATGGACGGCGCCAACCATTTCGACGCGCAGGTGAAGGACCCGATCGACGTCTCCAATCCGTATTTCCAGTTCGAGCCGTCCAAGTGCATCGCCTGTTCCCGCTGCGTCCGGGCCTGCGACGAGGTGCAGGGCACTCTGGCGCTGACGCTCGAGGGTCGGGGCTTCGCCTCGAAGATTTCGGCGGGCCTGGAGATGGACGATTTCTTCAGCTCCGAATGCGTCTCCTGTGGCGCCTGCGTGCAGGCCTGCCCGACCGCGACCCTGATGGAGAAATCGGTGGTCGATCACGGGGTGCCGACCCGCAGCGTCGAGACCACCTGCGCCTATTGCGGCGTCGGCTGTTCGTTCAAGGCCGAGCTGAAGGGCAGCGAAGTGGTCCGCATGGTGCCGAGCAAGTCGGGCGGCGCGAACGAAGGCCATTCCTGTGTGAAAGGCAGGTTCGCCTGGGGCTATGCCAGCCACAAGGACCGGATCACCACCCCGATGGTGCGGGAGAGTGCGACCGACCCCTGGCGCAAGGCGAGCTGGGACGAGGCGATCGACTTCATCGCGACCCGGTTCAAGGACATCCAGGCCCGCCACGGCAAGGGCGCGATCGGCGGCATCACCTCGTCCCGCTGCACCAACGAGGAGGTCTACGTCGTCCAGAAGATGATCCGGGCGGCGTTCGGGAACAACAATGTCGACACCTGCGCCCGGGTCTGTCATTCGCCGACCGGGTACGGCCTGAAGACCACGTTTGGCACCTCCGCCGGGACCCAGAACTTCAAATCGGTCGAACAGGCCGACGTGATTCTGCTGATCGGCGCCAATCCGACCGACGGCCATCCGGTGTTCGCCTCGCGCATGAAGCGCCGGTTGCGTCGGGGGGCGAAGATCATCGTGGTCGACCCGCGCCGGATCGATCTGGTCCGGACCCCGCATATCGAGGCGGCCCATCACGTTCCGCTGCGACCCGGCACGAACGTGGCGGTGATGAACGCCTTCGCCCACACCATCGTGACCGAGGGTCTGGTGGACGAGGCCTTCGTGGCCCAACGCTGCGATATGGTCGAGTTCGAGCGCTGGCGCAGTTTCGTCTCCGAGCCGGAGAACGCGCCGGAAGCCCTGGCCGAAAAGGTCGGCGTCGATGCCGAGACCCTGCGGGCCGCCGCCCGCACCTTCGCCGCCGCGCCGAACGGGGCGATCTATTACGGGCTGGGCGTGACCGAGCACAGCCAGGGCTCCACCATGGTCATGTGCATGGCCAATCTGGCGATGGCGACCGGCAATATCGGCCGCGAAGGCGTCGGCGTGAATCCGCTGCGCGGCCAGAACAACGTGCAGGGCTCCTGCGACATGGGCTCGTTCCCGCACGAGCTGCCGGGCTACCGCCACATCTCCGATGCCGACACCCGCGCGCTGTTCGAGGGGGATTGGGGGGTGCATCTGCACGACCAGCCGGGCCTGCGGATCCCGAACATGCTCGACGCCGCGATGGACGGCAGCTTCAGGGGGATCTTCGTGCAGGGCGAGGACATCGCCCAGTCCGATCCCAACACCAAGCACGTCCAGGCGGCCCTGGCGGCAATGGACTGCGTGGTGGTGCAGGATCTGTTCCTGAACGAGACCGCCGCCCATGCCCACGTGTTCCTGCCGGGCACCTCCTTCCTGGAGAAGGACGGCACCTTCACCAATGCGGAGCGGCGGATCAACCGGGTGCGCCCGGTGATGGCCGAGAAGTCCGGCCTGTCGGAATGGGAGACGGTGTGCCGGGTCGCCCGTGCCATGGGCTATCCCATGCACTACGATCACCCGTCCCAGATCATGGACGAGATCGCACGCCTGACCCCCAGTTTCGCCGGTGTCAGCTTCGCGCGGCTGGACCGGGACGGCTCGCTGCAATGGCCGGTGAACGACGCCCATCCGGACGGTGCGCCGATCATGCATGTGGACGGGTTCGTGCGCGGCAAGGGCCGGTTCATGATCACCCGCTATGTGCCGACCGAGGAGCGCTCGAACCGCCATTTCCCGCTGATCCTGACCACCGGGCGTATCCTGTCCCAGTACAATGTCGGCCAGCAGACCCGCCGGACCGCCAACTCCCTCTGGCATCCGGAGGATGTGCTGGAGATCCACCCCCACGACGCCGAGGAGCGGGGCATCGTCGACGGCGATCCGGTGTCGATCAACAGCCGGGTCGGGGCGACCACCCTGCACGCCAGGATCTCCGACCGGATGGCGCCGGGCGTGGTCTACACCACGTTCCACCATCCCCTCTCCGGCGCCAATGTGATCACCACTGAGTTCTCGGACTGGGCGACCAACTGTCCCGAATACAAGGTGACGGCGGTGCAGGTGAACAAATCCAACCTGCCGTCGGACTGGCAGGCGCATCGGGAGGAGTTCGTCGCCGAGCACTATCGCGTGACGGAGCCGGCGGAATGAACGCGATCAAGAACGGCCCCGCCATCGTGCGGCTCGACCACGCCCCGAAGGGGGTCTCGGTGCCGGTTGCCGGACAGTTATCGGACGGTGCCAGCACCCGGTCCGTTGTCTGGGCCCTGGCGGAGGAGTGTCCGGTCTCGGTGCTCTACAACGGTGAGCCGTTCGCTGTGATGATGCTGAGCCCGGCGGATCTGGAGGATTTCGCGGTCGGGTTCTCGGTCACCGAGGGTTTGTTCGACCGGGTGTCCGAGATCCAGTCGATCCGGATCGCCGAGGCCCGGGACGGCTATCTGGTCAACATCAAGGTTCCGGAGGCCGCCGCCGCGCGGGCGCGCGACAAGAGCCGGACCCTGCCGGGCCGGGCGGGCTGCGGGATCTGCGGGTCCCGGACGCTGGAGACCGCGCTGCCGGCCCCCAAGCGGGTTGCCGGACAGTTTCCGGACACCGAGGCGGTGCTGCGCGCTTTCGCGGCCTTCGAGGGCAACCAGCCGATGAAGGCGGAGAATCGGTCGACCCACGCCGCCGCCTTCTGCGACCTCATCGGCAACATTCTCTCGGTGCGCGAGGATATCGGCCGCCACAACGCCCTGGACAAGCTGATCGGCGGCCTGCTGCGGGATGGCAAGGATGCGGCGTCCGGTTTCGTGCTGCTGTCGAGCCGGTTCTCGGTGGAGATGGCCCAGAAGGCGGCGGCGATCGGCGCCCCTTTCGTGGCCTCGGTTTCGGCCCCGAGCGCGCTCGCGCTGCGGACCGCGGAGAAGGCGGGCATGGGGGTGGCGGCCCTGTGCGGCGATCAGGTGATGATTTTCGATCGGGCAACCGGACGGTCGGGCAAGCGGGAGCGGGTGGCATGAGCACCAACGACATCGTGCGGATGGCGAACCAGATCGCCGAGTTCTTCTCGGCCTATCCGGAGGACGAGGCGCTGGCCGGCGCGTCTCAGCACATCGTCGATTTCTGGGACCCCAGGATGCGGGCTGAACTTGAGGCCCATCTGGCGCAGGGCGGCGCCGGTCTGTCGCCGCTCGCCTTGGCGGTGGCCAAGCGGATCACCGTCCACACCCAGCCCGAATTGGCCTGACATCCGCCCGTGACCGACACCATCGAGATCGAGATCGAAGTCTTGCGCGCCGAGGCGCGGGTCGAGGAGGCTCTTGTCCGGCTCCGCGCCCATCGTGCCACGACCAACCCAACGGACCTGCTCGACCAGGAAGTTGCACTCCTGTTGGACGCAGGTGACGTCGACGCCGCCTTGGACTGCCTGGACGCGGCCATGGCACAAATCCGAGCCGATTCCTCGCTTCAGGTCACCATTACCTTGAAGCAGGTCGAGATATTGCTGCTCGCCGACCGCCGTGACGAGGCGCTCGATGTCCTCCGCGATCTGGCCAAGACGGGTAAGATTCCGGTCGCCCAAACGCACCACGTGATCGCCTTCCTGCTCGACCTGGAGAAATTCGAGACCGCCGCCCGGTTGGGCGCAAACCCGAGGGTGACAGCTGGAGCCGGCCTCGAGCCGCGTCTGGGTATGGTTCTCGAGCATCGTCGGATTCTGGCCGAACTCGGTGGAGCGTTTCCCGACGAGGCCACCTTCGAGGCCACGTTGGCGAGGTTCGGACAGATCGACGGCTTCTACCACAATTTCCGCCTCCGCTCCGGCCGTACCCTGTTCGATGTGGCCCCGATCAAGATGAATTCGCCGGTCGAGACTCACGACTTCACCTTCCGGGAATGGGATCTGATCTGTCAGCTGCCGATAGAATTCGCGGGCAAACGGGTGCTGGACGTGGGCGGGGCCGACGGTTTCTTCAGCATCGAGAGCGCGCGCGCCGGCGCCGCCGTCACATATCTTGCACCCGACCCGCTGTTCCTGCAGCGTGCCAAGCTGTTCGCGCATCATTTCGGGGTCGAGGACAAGATCGAGTTCAAGAGAGGCCTGCTTCAGCGCAGTTTCCTGCATCTCAACGGCCGCTACGACCTGGTGCTGGCCTTGGGCCTGATCTATCACCTGGACAATCTTGCGCTCGGACTTCGCACGCTCATGGAGTTGTCCGACACGCTGGTGATCGAGACCGCAACCGGCGATGTGTCTTGGACGGAGGATCGGCAAGCGGTTCTGTTTCAGGACCATGACCCGCTCGATTTCGACTGGGTGGTGGGTTTCTTCAAGCGCCACGGGTATGGCTATGTCGAGAGCACGGAATGGGCCGAATATGTGAACAGATATCCGAAGTCCGCCGGACGCAGACTCGCCTGTTTTTCCAGACGATAGAATCGCACGGGATTACGGTGCTGTGACGCCTGGCGTTACGGCGGTCACTCCCGCCCGTAGGCGTCCGAGAACCGCACGATATCGTCCTCGCCCAGATAGGCGCCGGATTGCACCTCGATCATCTCCAGCGGGACCCGGCCCGGATTCTCCAGCCGGTGGGTGGCGCCGAGGGGGATGTAGGTGCTCTCGTTCTCGCCCAGAAGCATCTCGGTGCCGTCGACCGTCACCTTTGCGGTGCCGCTGACCACCACCCAGTGTTCGGCCCGGTGGTGATGCATTTGCAGCGACAGGCTGGCCCCCGGCTCGACCCGGATCCGTTTGACCTGAAAGCGCGCGCCCAGATCGACCGTCTGGTACCAGCCCCAGGGCCGATGGACCCGCGACGCCTGGGAGACCTCCGGACGGTTGTCCCGCTTCAGGGCCGCGACCAGACGTTTCACGCCTTCGCCCTTGCCGCGCGGGGCGATCATCACCGCATCGTCGGTCTCGATCACCGTCAGGTCCGCCACGTCCACCAGGGCGATCAGCCGGCCGGATTCCGACCGGATGTGACAGCCCTTACTGTCGACGGTCACCACATTGCCGAGCGCCACATTGCCGTGCGCGTCCGGATCACCCAGCCCGTAGAGCGCGTCGAACCCGCCCACATCGGTCCAGTCCATGTCGACCGGTACCACGCCCACATGGTCCGACCGCTCCATCACCGCATTGTCGATCGAGATGTCCGTGGCCCCCGCGAAGCTGTCTTCGGCCAGGCGCAGGAAATCGATATCGGTGACGCCGCCGGACACCGCCGCCCGCACTGACGCCATGAGGGACGGCTCCAGACGGTCCAGCTCGGCCAGCAGATCCCGCGCCCGCATCAGGAAAATCCCGGCATTCCAGGCATGGGTTCCGGTGGCCAGAAACCGTTCCGCCGTCGCCAGGTCCGGCTTCTCGTGAAACCGGGCGACCCTGTGACAGCCGGGTGCACCGTCGATCCCGGTCCCGCTTTCGATCCAGCCGTAGCCGGTCTCGGGCCGGTCCGGCGTGACCCCGAAGGTCATCAGATATCCGGCTTCCGCCCCCGCCCGGGCCGCGCGAACCGCAGCCAGATAGGCGTCGGGCTTGCGGATCAGATGGTCGGAGGATTGCACCAGGATCAGCGCGTCCGGTGCCCGGTCGAGGGCGACCAGGGCGGCGGCGGCGATCGCGGGCGCGGTGTTGCGCCCGACCGGCTCCAGCAGGATCGCCATCGGCTCGATCTCGGCCGCCCGGCAGGCCTCGGCGACCAGAAAGCGGTGATCGGCATTGGCGACGATGATCGGCGCGGACATGTCAGGGTGCGGACGCCCGGCGGTCCCGGCCGTGCGCAGCAGGGTTGCCGCCAGCAGGGACAGCCCGCCGCTCGCCGCGCCCGCCAGGTCCAGGAACTGCTTCGGGCGCGCGCCCCGCGACAACGGCCAAAGCCGGCTGCCGGCCCCCCCGGAGATGACGACCGGAATTATCGGCGCGGCATCGGTCCCGGCAATGCTGTCCTGTCCATCGGCCACACCGCATCTCCCCTTCATTTAGATCCGGATGCTCATACCATTCAGCCCGTCCGAGAGGTAGGGGCTCCGTCGGTTCCCGGGGCTGATCGCTGCCCGGATTTGTCGGGCCATCCATTCGATTCGCGCAACAATATTTCGTTTTGCGCACGGCGTGCGCTTTTTTGCTTGAGCGATGTCATCAATCTGTCATGATTCTTCAAATGTGGATGTTGGCAATGATCATAGCCTGCAGCGCAGGTAACGAGGTTTGCTCGTATTCGATGCCCGGCCAGGTGTTCGACACACGCGACCGATGCGAGATCGTCGGCAATCTGGTGGCGGGCGGCATGATGGCCACGCCTATCGGACGGTTCGAGCGGGGCAAGGTCGAGATCAGTTGCCGGTCCATGGCCCGGGCCAAGGGGTCGGATACGGACGCCGCGCCGACCGAAGTGGCCGACGAAACGCAGCTCAAGGCGGACTGAGGACCCCGGCCGATCGAAGCGGCCCGGTGGTCTCATGGACAGGCCTGACGGTGGTCCCTATGTTTTGCGGGTTCGAATCCGTCGGGGCGTAAAAGAGTTCATGGTCGAGGAACATCCCCAAAGACGGCTGGCGGCGGTTCTCGCTGCCGACGTGGTCGGCTATTCGAAACTGATGAGCGAAGACGAAGAGGGCACGCTTGCGTCCTTGGATGCGCATCTCGCCGACCACATTCTTCCTTGCATCGCCAAGCATCGGGGCCGGGTTGTGAAGACCATGGGAGACGGGCTGATCGCCGAGTTTGCCAGCGTCGTCGATTCGGTCCGGTGCGGGCTCGCGTTTCAGAGCGGAATGGACGTGCGAAACCGGGGTGCCGCCGACGGGCGCCTGATCGAGTTCCGGCTCGGCATCAATCTGGGGGATGTGATCGTTCAAGGGGACGATATCTTCGGCGAGGGCGTCAATATCGCGGCCCGTCTGGAGGCTCTGTGCGATCCGCGGTCGGTGTTCGTGTCCGGTACCGCCTACGACCAGGTCGTCGACAAGCTTCAGGCCGAATTCGATGATCTGGGAGAGCATGCGGTCAAGAATATCGCACGTCCGGTCCGGGTCTTTCGCGTGCGTGCCGGGGACGGCCCGCGCGACCTCCAGCGTCCGTCGCCATCGGACGGGGCGGCGCCGGCGGACGCCCTGCGGGCCCTGGCGGTCCTGCCATTCATCAATATGAGCGGGGATCCGGAGCAGGAGTATTTCGTCGACGGTCTGACCGGAGACCTGATCACCGCCCTGGCCCGGTGGCGCCATGTTCCGGTGATCTCCCGCAATTCCTGCTTCGTCTACAAGGGCAAAGCCATCGATCTCAGGCAGGTCTCGACCGAGCTGGGGGTGCGCTACGTCCTGGAAGGCAGCGTTCGAAAGAGCGGCGTCAGGGTCCGCATCACCGCCGAGCTGATCGACGGTTCGCGCGACCATCATGTCTGGGCGGACAAGTTCGATCTGGATCTCGACGACATCTTCGAAGTCCAGGATGAGATCGTCCAGCGGATCTCGGCGATCGTGGTGCCGGAGCTGAGCAAGGCCGAGCTGGTGCGCCTGACGGCCGAGCCGAGGGGCGCGCTCGACGCCTGGGATCTGTGCCTTCAGGGCAAGCATCAGCTCCGCAAGAACATGGCCGACAGCAATGTCTCGGCCCGCGCCCTGTTTCAGAGCTGCATCGACCAGTATCCCGACTATGCCGACGCCCATTCCGGTCTCGCCCAGTCCCACAACCAGGACATCCTGCTCGGGGTGTCGGCGGACCGCAGCGCGACCGCGGCGCTGGCGGCGCTGGCGGCGGAGGCCGCGTCGACCGCGGTGCGACGCGATCCGACGTCGTCCTGGGCGCATCACGAACTGGCGACGGCGTATCAGTGGCTCAACCGTCTGGACGAAGCGCTCGAAGAGGCGCGCACGGCGGTCGACCTGAATCCGAACGACGCCTACGCGCTCCACGCCTTCGGCAACAAGTCGGATCTGGCGGGAGATCCGCTCGGCATCGAGCGGATGGAGAGCGCGCAGAAGCTCAATCCCGAGGATGCCTTTCGGCACACCCATTTGACCTATCTCGCGCGGGCCTATGTCGCGGCCGGCGATTATGCGCGCGCCCTGGACCGGTCCCGCCACGCCATCCGCCGCAGCCCGACCTATGCCCCGGCCCACTACATGAGCGGTATCGCGCTCGCACGTCTGGGGCGTGCGGAGGAGGCGCGGCTGGCGCTCGATGCCTGCGAAAACCTGCAGGCGGGGTTCGTGGCGTCGCGGAGAGGTTGGCGCCCCTATACCGACGACGCGCGCAACAGTGCCCTGACGGACGGCCTCGCCGGCCTCTTTCCGTGAGACGGGATCGCCCTGTCGGCGCCTTCAGCCGGTGAAACGGGTCTGGACGCCGGGCGGACTCAGGTCTCGGCACCGCCATTGGCGGCGATCATCTGACCGTTGATGAACCCGCCCGCATCCGATGCCAGGAACCCGGTCAGGGCGGCGATGTCCTCCGGCGTGCCCAACCGGCCGACCGGGATGCGTCCCAGTTGGCTCTTGATGTGATGGGTCATGCTCTCGTCCTTGTGCTCGCTCAGGATCGGACCCGGAGAGATCGCGTTCGCGGTCACCCCTTTCGGGCCCAGTTCCTTGGCGAGCGACTTGGTGAGCCCCCAGAGCCCGTGCTTGGCGGCGGAGACCGGCGCGCGGCCGGCGTAGCCGTGGATCGCGTTCATGCCGGTCAGATTGACGATGCGCCCCCAGCCTGCCTCGACCATGCCGGGACCGAAGGCGCGGGCGGTGTAGAAGCTGGAATGGAGATCGGTGTCGATCACCCGGTGCCAGTCGGCGTCGCTCATCTCCAGGAACGGCTTCTCCGGCCGGATGGCGGCGTTGTTCACCACGACATGGACGGTTCCGAACGCGGCCAGGGCCTGTTTCGCCATTTCGGTCACCTGCTCGGAGCGGCCCACGTCTCCCATGACCACCAGGACCTTCCGGCCCAGCGCCGTCACCTCCTTGGCCACCGCGTCGCAGACGGCCTGGTCCGCACGGCCGTTCAGCACGATGTCGGCACCGCGTGCCGCGAGCTCGAGGGCGATCGCCCGGCCGATATTCCGGCCCGCACCGGAGATGAAGGCGGCCTTCCCGCTGAGCGACTCTGTCGTGCCGGTCATTCCGCGGCCTCCCCGGTCTTATGGGTGGGCAGGCTGGCCTGGGTGAATCCCCGTGCCAGCATGTCGTCCATCACGCCGTCTTCCATCTCGATCTGCAGCGCGTCGTTGAACCGGTTGAAGAAGCCGCACAGGGCGGTGCGCAGGGTCAGCTCGACGATCTGCTCCTCGGAGAAATGCGCCTTCAGCTGCTCGAACATGCCGTCGCGGATCATGTAGGGGGTGTTCGACACCTTGATCGCGTAGTCGCGCACCAGATGATCGACCGCATCGAAGCCGGGCACCTCCGGGTCGAGGATGTTCTCGACCGCCTCGACGCTGACGCCCTGCTCCTGCAGCCGGGGGGCGTGATGGGCGACGCAATAGGGGCATTCGGTCAGTTTGGAGACCACCACCAGGGCGATCTCCAGATAGCGCTTCGGCAGCACCGTCTCGTCGGCGAATTCCAGCAGCATCGCCATCAGATGGCGCAGCGCCGGCGGGCGGTGGGCGAAGACCTTCACCTGGTTGAGGAACGGGCCGTATTCGGTGGCGAACCGCTGGTAGATCGGCCGGCAATCCTCGGGAACCTCGGCAATCTCGACATCGCGCACGCGGGCCATTCCATCCTCCTGAACTCTTTTTGCGGAGAGCAGCTTAGCCCGGTGCTCGGCTCCATGGGAACACGGTCGTGGCGGGCGATTTGCAGGGTACCGGTGCCAAGACGACGCGAAACGAAACCGGTCGTTAACTAAGTCGAAATTTCTATGAGGGATAACGAACGATAGAGATCGATCTTCACGGATGGTGATAAGTCTTATGGGCTGGGGCGAGAAGTTCTTTTCGGTCGCGGATTTCACGCCACATGGCTTTTGCCTGCTCTGGGACCCGGCGCTCGTCTGGACCTATTTCCTTTCCGATGCGACGATCGCCCTCGCGTATTTCTCGATTCCCGCGGCTCTGTGGGTGATCGCCAGCCGTCGGCCCGATCTGAACCCGCACGGAGTCCTGCTCGCCTTCGCGGCTTTCATCGCGATGTGCGGCCTGACCCATGTGATGGCCATGGTGACCCTGTGGCTGCCACTCTACGGGCTGTCGGGGGTCATCAAGGCGATCACCGCTCTGGTGTCCATCGTCACCGCGGCGTTGATCTGGAAGCTTCTGCAGGCGATCCTGCACACGCCCCGAGCCGTCGAACTGGCGGCCGCCAACGATGAACTGGTCCGTCTGAACGCCTCTCTGGAGACGCGGGTCGCGGAGCGCACGCAGGCCCTGCAGGAGTCCAACGCGCAGCTTCTGAGCACGGCGATCGAGGCCCGCGAGGGCGAGCGGGTGAAGCACGATTTCCTGGCCCGGGTCAGCCATGAGCTGCGGACCCCGCTGAACGCGATCCTCGGCTTCAACGATCTGATGCGGACCGGAATTTCCGGTACGCTCTCGGACAAGCACATGGAGTATTCGGAGAGTGTGAATGTCGCCGCCCAGCATCTCCTGCAGGAGATCAACGATGTGCTGGACCTGGAACGGCTGAGCGATCCGGCCAATCGGCTGAGCTTGGAGCAGGTCGACCTGTCGGCGGAGATCGAGCAGATCGTCCGGCTGAACCAGTCCGCCTCCGGCGGACACCGGGCCAAGGTGCGGATCAATATCCTGGAGGGCTTTCAGATTCGGGCCGACCGACATTCGATCGTGGTGATTATGGGAAATCTGGTCTCGAACGCCATCAAATACTCGCTCCCCGGCGGCGAGACCGACATCCGGGCCCGCGCCCTGCCGTCCTCCGGTCTGGTCGAAATCACGGTCGCGGACCGGGGGATCGGAATCCCCGCCAACCGGCTGTCGGATATCTTCACCCCTTTCGTCCGGGCGCACGAGACAGAACTGCCTGCCGTGGGCGGAACCGGGCTGGGGCTGTCCATCGTGAAGATGTTGGTTGAGATGCATGGCGGAGAGATCCGCGTCGCCAGCGCACCGGGTGAAGGCACGACCATGACCGTCCTGCTGCCGATCGATCCCGCCCCCTTATCGGCGGCCGGCTCGGAGCTTCAGGACCTCAAACGCATGGCGGTCGAGGGGTTCGGGATCGATCCTGCCGGCAGTCTGGCAAGCGCCCCGACCCCGTCCTGAGCCCCCTTATCCGATGGCCTGGACGAACCGCATCTTGTCGTCGCGCATCTGGATCGCCGTCAGGACGTTCGAGAAGAACGCGCCGGTGTCCAAATTGATGCGATGGTTGGTGACGGTTGGGTCTTCGAAGGGTTCTTCCGGGGTATGGCCGTGCACCACCACCACCTCGAACGGCCAGCCGTCGGCCGGATCCAGGAAGGCATCCCGGATCCACAGCAGCGCCTCCTCCTCCTGGTTTTCGAGGGGCCGGCGCGGGTCGAGACCTGCGTGCACGAACATCCAGTCGCCGATCCGATGATGGGTCTTCAAGTGTCCCATCAGTTCCAGGACGATCTCGGGGGCGACCTCCCGAAGCCGGGCGGGGATAGCGTCGGGGGCGGGCAGAGTGGTCAGACCAAAGCTGGTCAGCGTCGCCTCCGCTCCGTTCACCAGCCAGGTCTCGATTTCCGAAACCTCCGGATCGCCCAGCAGGCTGTCGCGCAGCCACCGGTCGTGATTGCCCATGAGCACCACGTCCGCGACCGAGTCCGGAGCGCGCGAAAAGGCGGCCAGGCCGCCCGCCGCCAGTCCCAGAACATTCAGGGAATCCGAGCCGCGGTCGATCAGATCGCCCAGGAAGATGTTGGTCGCGTGATCGATTCCAGGCTTGCCCAGATCGTCCGCCAGAGCCTCCAGCAGCGGCTCCAGCAGATCGGCGCGGCCGTGCACGTCTCCGATCGCACTGATCAGGTGATCGGTGTGCACCGGTTTCGGGGTTGGCTGCCAGTCGCCGTGGGTGATGGTGATCATCCGACTATCGAACCTGCCGAACCGCGTCGGCACAAGCCCCGACCGTCGAGCGGCGTCAGAGACGGCGCCGGGATGTGGTCACGCCGACCGCCTGGGCATCGTTGAACACATCCAGCTTCTCGACCGTGACCTCCGCCCGACGCGCCCGGTCGTCCGACAGGGCCAGTTCGGCGATCCGGTCGGCCAGGGTTTCCACCAGCTTGATATGGCCGCCGGCCGCCAGATCCCGGATCGCGGCGCAGAGCCGCTCGTAGCAGTAGACCCGGCCGTAATCCTCGGCGAATCCCTCGTCGGGGCGGTCGCAGTCGACGGTCACGTCGACCCGGATGCGCTGGGGGGCCTGTTTCTCATGGGCATGGATGCCGATGGAGAAATCGACCACCAGGCCGCGCACGCGCACGGTATAGCCGTCCTCGGCCACCGTGCGGGCGCGTCGGACCGCGTCCCGTGTGGTTTCCGGCGCTTCCACGAGCGCCGCCAGTTTCAGCCGTCCGTCGGGGGCCATGAATCCTCCATCATCACGTCGGCGGCACCCTAAACGACAGAACAGGGCCTTGTCGTCCAAAACCCGCCGTTGGCGGTCGCCACGCTGACAGATATCGGATTGGCGCGAGACAATTGAAAGGAGGGCAGCTTTGCGGGCCGGGGTGAAGTGGTTAGGCTGCGCCGGGCTTGTATACAAAGAGACGCAGAGGAGACGACTGAAATGGGCTCGGAACTGTTCGAAAAAGGCCTGAAGAACCGGCGCGAGGTTCTCGGCGCGGAATACGTCGACAAATCGATCTCGGCGGCCGACGATTTCAACATGCCGCTGCAGGAACTTGTGACGGAGTTCGCCTGGGGCGCCGTCTGGGGCCGGGAATCGGAACTGCCGCGCAAGCAGCGCTCCATCATCAATCTGGCCATGCTGACCGCACTGAACCGCCCGCACGAGCTGGAGCTGCACATCCGGGGGGCGGTCAACAACGGCGTGACCAAGGAGGAGATGCGCGAAATCTTCCTGCAATCGGCGGTCTATTGCGGATTTCCGGCGGCGATCGACGCGTTCCGGACCGCGCGCAAGGTGCTGTCCGAGATGGGAGAGCTGTGATGTCCGGAACCCGGTTTGGCTGGATCGGTCTCGGCAACATGGGCTGGCCGATGGCCCGCAACACCAAGACGGCCGGGCTTTCGCTCAACGTCTTCGACATCAACCAGGATGTTCTCGGCCGGTTCGCGAGCGAGTTCGACAGCGGCCGCTCCTCGAGCCTGCAGGGCCTGGGAGAGGCGTCCGACGTTGTGGTCACGATCGTGCCGGACGGCAAGGTGGTCCGCCGGATCTGTTTCGGCGAGGGCGATAACGTCTTGGGCGGCCTCAAGCCCGGCTCGATCCTGGTGGACATGAGCTCGTCCGAGCCGACCGGCACACGGGAACTCGGTGCCGAACTGAAGGCCAAGGGGATCACCCTGATCGACGCCCCGGTGTCCGGCGGCGCCCACGGCGCGGATGCCGGGACCCTGTCGATCATGGTCGGCTGCGATGACGAGGAGGCGTTCAAGCGGGTCGAGCCGATGTTCCAGGCGACCGGCAAGAACGTTTTCCGCTGCGGCGGGCTGGGCAACGGCCACGCGATGAAATGCCTGAACAACTACCTTTCGGCTGTCGGCCTGTCCGCCGCCAACGAGGCGTTGATCATCGGCAAGAAGTTCGGGCTGGATGCGGGCACCATGGTCGATATCTGGAATGTCTCAACCGGCCGAAACGCCTCGACCGAGACCAAGTTCCGCCAGAAGGTCCTGCCGCGCACCTACGGCTCCGGCTTCGCCGCCGCCCTGATGGCGAAGGATGTCGGAATCGCCAACGGGCTCGCCAAGTCGCAGGATCTCCAGGCGCCGGTCCTGGAGGCTCTGTCCGGCGTGTGGAATGCCGCCTCCGAGATGCTTCCGGGCGTCGATCACGAGGTCACACTGGAATACTATGAGCGGATCAATGGTGTGGAGATTCCGCTCGACACCGGCAAGAAGGATTGATCCATGCAGCCGTTGGCCGGGGTTCGCATTCTGACGGTCGAGCAGTACGGTGCCGGCCCGTTCGGCACTCTCTATCTCGCCAATCAGGGCGCGGAGGTCATCAAGATCGAAAACCCGGCCGACGGCGGCGATATGGCCCGGGGGGTCGGGCCCTATTTTTTCGGGGGGGACGAACCGGGGACGGGGGAAAGTCAGTTCTTCCATTCCTTCAATGCCAATAAGCGCAGCGTCTGCCTCAACCTCACCAAGGACGACGGCAAGCGTCTGTTCCGGGAGCTGGCGGCGACCTCGGACGCGGTGGTCAACAACCTGCGCGGCGACGTGCCGGAAAAGCTCGGTCTCGACTACGAGAGCCTGAAGGATGTGAAGACCGATCTGGTCTGCGCCCATCTGTCGGCCTACGGGCGGGACGGGCCGCGCAAGACCTGGCCGGGCTACGACTATCTGATGCAGGCCGAAGCCGGCTGGTTCTCGGTGACCGGAGAGCCTGGGTCGCCGCCAAACCGGTGCGGGCTGAGCGTGGTCGATCTGATGACCGGCGTGACCATGGCCTTCGGTCTGGTGTCGGCCATCCTGAAGGCCCGGGCGACCGGTGTCGGCGGCGATGTGGATGTCAGCCTGTTCGATGTGGCGACCCACACCACAAGCTATCTCTCGACCTGGTATCTGAACACCGGCCACGTTCAGGATCGGCTGCCGCGTTCGGCGCATCCGTCGCTGACGCCCTGCCAGTCCTACAAGACCAAGGACGGCTGGATCTTTCTGATGTGCAACAAGGAAAAGTTCTGGCCGATCCTGTGCACGAAGCTCGGACGGCCCGAATGGGCGGAAGACGACCGGCTGCGGACCTTCAAGGCCCGGTTCGAGAACCGCCCGCTGGTGCAGGACCTGCTGGACGACGCCCTGTCGGCGCGGACCACGGCGGAATTGCTGCAAGACTTCGCGGGCGAGGTACCCGCATCCCCGATCCTGGATATCGGCCAGGCGCTGGAGAACCCCTTTCATGAGGCGCGGGAGGCGATCGACAGCTTTCCGAACCCGGTCCTGCCGGGCCAGGAGTTCCGCATGGTGCGGCATCCGATCCGAAACAGCGACGAGGACCGTCCCCTGAATGCCGCGCCCAGCCTGGGAGTGGATACACGGGACGTCCTGTCCGAGCTCGGGTATGACGAGGCCGCCATTGCGCGCTTCGCGGATGATGGCGTCGCGGGAGAAGCCAGGTCGTGAGCATGAAGTTCGCCTTTATCGGGTTCGGCGAGGCCGGGCCCCTGGTCGCACGGGGCCTGATGAGTGCCGGCGCCGGATCGGTGACGGCCTACGATATCCTGGCGGCCGACCCTGAAACGCGGGGCGATTGGGTCGTCAAGGCCGCGTCGGTCGGGGCCCGTCCGGTCAATACGGCCGAAGCGGCGGTGGCGGACGCCGACATCGTGATCTCCACCGTGACCTCCGAACGGGCGCTGGAGGCGGCCTCGGCGGCGGCCCCGCATCTGCGCCAGGGCCAGATTTATCTGGATTTCAATTCCTGCTCGCCCGGCAAAAAGGTGAAGGCGGCGGTCGCGGTCGAGAACCGGTCCGCGGCGCGCTATGTGGACGTGGCGGTGATGGACACGGTGCCGGGGCGTGGCCATCTGGTGCCGATGCTGCTGGCGGGAGAGGCGGCGGAAGCGGCCGTCGAGGCCCTCGCACCCTTCGGGATGAATCTGGAGGTGGTCGGCACCTCCATCGGTCAGGCCTCGACCATCAAGATGGCCCGCAGCGTGTTCATGAAAGGGATCGAGGCGATCCTGTGCGAGAGCCTGGTCGCGGCCCATCGCGCCGGCGTGCACGAGCGGGTGCTGAGCTCGATCCAGGGGACCTTTCCGGATCTGGACTGGCGGGCGCTCGCGACCTACCACATGGGCCGCATGGCCCTGCACGGGCGGCGGCGGGCGATCGAGATGGATTCGGTGGCCGACACTCTGCGCGATCTCGACATGCAGCCGTTCACCGCCAAAGGCACCGGAGATCGGCAGATGTGGGTTGCGGATCTTGGGCTGCGGGAGATGTTCGGTACCGACGGACCCGAGACGCTGGAAGACTTTCTGGACGCGGTCGCGCGGGCCGATCAGCCGAAACGCTGAGACGATCGTTCCGAGTTTGCTCTAGACAAGAACTTTCTTGGTCTTACATGTTGGCTAAGGATCGGCGGATCACATCCGGGTCCGTCCTGCTAAGAAACGAACCCACAGAGGAGAGCCATATCATGGCATTTGAACTTCCCCCGCTGCCCTACGACTACGAGGCCCTGGGGCCGTACATGTCGCGTGAGACCCTCGAGTTTCACCATGACAAGCATCACAACGCCTATGTTGTGAACGGCAACAAACTGCTTGAGGGAAGCGGCCTGGAAGGCAAGTCCCTCGATGAGATCGTCAAGGCCTCCTACGACGGCGGCAAGGGCGGCGGTCTGTTCAACAATGCGGCCCAGCATTGGAACCATATCGAGTTCTGGAAATGGATGAAGCCGAACGGCGGCGGTGCCATTCCGGGCGAACTCGAGAAGAAGCTGGTGTCGGATTTCGGCAGCGTGGACGCGTTCAAGGACGAGTTCGTTCAGGCCGGCGTCGGCCAGTTCGGGTCGGGCTGGTGCTGGCTGGTGCTCGGCACCGACGGCAAGCTGAAGGTCAGCAAGACCGCGAACGGCGTGAACCCGCTGGCGACCGGTGAGGGCACGGCCCTGCTGGGCTGCGATGTCTGGGAGCACTCCTACTACATCGACTACCGCAACCGTCGCCCCGACTACGTCAAGGCGTTCGTCGACAGCATGGTGAACTGGGAGCGGGTCGCCGAAATCTACGGCGCGGCCAGTTAAGAACACATCCGCTCGACCTCGGCTGATCGTGCCGAGGACGAGACGAAACCTACATACGGCGTGTCTTCAATAAGAGGGCACGCCGTATGCGTGTGAAAAACCGGTAAAGCAGCAACGGAAGCGTGGTAAATTACCTTTTGCGCATCTTTTGAAGGGTTCGTATTTTTACTTTGTTTGACTTACTTTTCGATTCGTTCTTGTTCGTCAAGCAAAAAGCATGCACCATCGTATTCGGAGAGTGTAATATACGTGGGCGTGCTGATCATGGCGCAGGATTTCGATACGGCTTTGTGGATAAAGCCCGACGGGCTTGAACGGCGTCTGTCCGATGGCATTCCGTCACTTGCGTCGCTCGAGACGACCGCCTTGCACGTCATGGGCTGGATCGACGTGCAGCGGACCGGGATGCTGACCCGCGTCACCCTGGACCCCTATGCGGTGCGGTATGACGCCCTGATGCGCCTTCCCGAAGTTCTCGGGTCCCGTTTCCGCGGGCGCGCTGTGGATGTGGCCCTGGCCAATCGCGGGATGTCCCACTCCGCCCGTGTCAGCTTTTTCTCGACCACGGCCGCGATCGCTCACATCCATGAACAGGTGATCATCGAGCGCGGCGATCTCGACGAGGAACCGCCGATCGACCAGCTGGCCAAGGGCATGGGCGAGAGCAAGGCGCAACCGGAACGGGTCGCAAAGGCGGTGCCGTTGCCGAGCGCGTCCGAGCAGTCCGGCAGCCGACCGCGCGCGACGGATCTGCTTCGCGCCAACCTGGAAGAGGACTCGAAGGCGCGCCCGATCGGGGAGCTGGAGGGCGCGCTTCAATCCGGCGTCACCGTGGCGCGGCGGCTGATCGGCGGCATGTGGCTGACGGACGAAAAAGGGATCGTGCCGGATCTGGCCAGCGTGCTGCGGCGTGATGAGCCCGACATGGTGCTGTTTGCGCTCCATACCCGCGGCTGGATCGGCGTGGAGATGGACTTTCCGTCGCGGGGCACGGATCTGCGCGCCGAATTGCCGGCGCGGATCGTCATGGATCCCCACGGGGTCTCGAAGGAAACCTTGCGGGGGCTCCTGTCGTTCTGTGACGACTGGGCCGAAGCGCCGGGTGTCATCACCTTGGTCTGGTGGGACGGGATCTCCTGGGTCATGGAATACGGCTCGGCCGATCAGCTTGCGGCCCGCGCGACGCATCTGGTCGAGGCGAAACGCAACGCGTTCTTCCCGTCCACTCCGCAATCGATTGCCATGGATCCGGACAGTTTCGCGATCCAGGCGAAGGCCGGTCAGGATGTGTTCGATCGCGCCCTGCGGATCTGGCGGGCGCATGGCGGGCGTCTCGAAAAGAACCAGGTGATGATGAACGCCTTCCATTCCTCCGATATTTTCAAGCAGCGGACCAAGTTGCTCGACGTCGACGAGAACAATGAGTTCCGGATCTCGCATTACGCTCCGGGCGACCGTGCGATTTGGACGAGCCAGGAGATTTCCTCGATGGTCGGGCGCCGGCTGATCGATGTTCCGGACAAGAAACTGGGCGCGTCTGTGCAGAACGACCTGCTCACGGTCCTTCGCTGGGATCGCCCGCTCGTCCACAGATGCGAGGGGGTGGTTGACCGGTCCGACGGGCCGACCCGGCTGTCCTGGTCGCGCCTGACCCTGCCACTTCGATCCGCCCAGTCGGCCACCTCGCTGCTGACGGTGGTCAATGTGGACGAGGTCGCGGACGGTCGCCCGCATTCCTGAGCCGCCGGTGTCGGCAGTTTCGACTGTCCGGAAGGCTCCGGCCGCAGACGTGGTCCGCGGCCGAAGCGGGAAGGTTCAGCCGACCGCGACGGCGGCCGCGGGCTCCGGGACCTGACGCAGCGGGACTTGGAAGCGGTTTCCGGGGCCGGCGTCGCAGAACCGCTCCACATCCTGGACGATCGCCGGGCGGGTGCGCGCGACCAGCCACATCTTGGTGCGTTCCGGCTTATGCGGCCGATGCCAGTAGACGCCGGGACACGAGACATCGAAACGGTATTTTCCGCCGTTCTTGACCAGGACCTCGTCCTCGGCGATCGAGACCATCGGCGCGCTGTCCCATTTCGAGACCGCGAGCGAGCTTGAGATCGTCAGGAGAGCTTCGGCGAAGTTGGTCTTTCCCCGGAACAGCGGATTGATCCAAAGGCCACCGAGATAGGTGAAGCTGCCGCGGATTGTCGAGGCATAGGCATCCGCCTCCTCGTGAAGATAGAAACGCTCCCCCTCCGGCATCGTGTTGATCGGGTCCGGATAGAACAGGGCCCCGGTCGCGAGCCAGTCTCCCAGGGTCTTGTGCGGGAGGTCGTAGCGTCGGATCGCCGAGGTGGCCATCAGGGTTCCCTCGAAATCGTAGGCGGCCAGCCAATAGGCGTCGCCGCGCTCGAACGGGACCATGTCGGTGCGGAAGGCGTTGGGAACGAACTTCCCCGCCTGCGCGCAGACATCGGCGAACGCACTCATGTCATCATAGACCGCCAGCGTGACACCGGCCTGTTTCAGATCGGCGTCGACGTTCAGAAAGTAATGGTCGAAAAGTACACGTTCCGGCACTACTATTTGACCGATTCTAGCCAGTAACAGGTCTGCATACGATATTGTTTTCATCATCGAACTCTCCCTCCGTCTTTCCCTCGGTGGACTACATCATAGGGTTGTAATATGGCATCCCCAGAGGATGAGCGCGACTCGTTGGGCTTGGGCGAGTCGGGGTTTCGGTCTATGAGGGTCTCGCGGTCGGAAATACCGAATCGGAGAGGCTCGATGACGGAACTGGAACTTCGCCCGGCGGCCTTTCTGGATCGGGACGGAGTATTGAATGTCGACGTGGGCTATGCCCATCGCCCGGACCAGATCGAATGGGTGGCCGGCGCGCCGGATGCGGTGCGCAGGCTCAACGACGCGGGATATCGTGTTTTCGTGGTCACCAATCAGTCCGGGATCGCGCGGGGGCTCTACGAGGAGACGGACGTTCGCGATCTCATGGCCTGGATGATCGACCGCATGGCGGAGATGGGGGGCCGGATCGATGACTGGCGGGCCAGTCCCTTTCACGCGGAGTTTCAGGCGGACCGGTTCGCGCATTTGTCGCACTGGCGTAAACCGGAACCCGGCATGTTGCTCGACCTGATGTCGCACTGGCCGACGGCGCGTGACGGGTCCTTCATCATCGGCGATCGGGAGAGCGATCTGGAGGCCGGGCGGCGGGCCGGGATCGCGGGGTATCTGTTCACAGGCGGAGATCTGGACGCCTATGTCCGGGAGATTCTCACATGAAGGGTATTCGAAAGAGATTTTTCGTAAAATCAGAAGAAATTAACTTAAAATCCAATATTGAATCATTTATGATCTCCCTTGGGGTTTGATCTAGAGGCGACACAAAATGTTGCGGTCTGCGCGTAAATCCAAGTTGCGGCCTAGCCTGGCCGCGCTCTGCTTTCTGTTGGCAATCGTCGGCACATCGATCGTCGGTTTCGGCGGGTCCGCCCGGGCCTCCGATGAGCGGGTCGATCACCCGGAAAGCTACTATCTGGCGGTCCTGGGCCTGTGTTACCGCGCCGGTGCCGGCATGTTCGGCGAGGCGGTGGTCGAGACAGCCGGCCTGTCCGTGCCGTCTCCGATCCGGCGGGAGGTCCTGACCGATTGGGAACGTGCCGCGCGGGCCGGCGCTGGGTCGGTGACGGCGTTCTGTGCCCATTCCTATTATGCAGCCATCGGTAAGGGCTATCTGCGCTCCCGTTAGACCGGTGCAGGCTTGGATCTGCATTTCGGCCGGGCGCGATCTGTGGCAGTGTCGTGCCGGCGGGCAACCGATGCGGAATGCAGCATGGCGCTAGATTTTTCTCTCGGCGACGGATCCCAAGGTTCGCTTTGTGCGCGTCTGATGCTGGCCGGTCTTCTGGTGCTCGCCCCCGGCATGTGGGGGGCGGGCGCGGGATCTGCCGCGGCTCAGTCATTGCGGCGGACGGATCCGGGGCACTTGCAGGGCGCTCCGCGAGGGACCTATGAGACGCCTCGGTCCTATCCCACACCACGGTTCCACAAGCCTCACATAGACCCGTACGCGGCCGGCGTGATCTGGCTCGCGCAGGGGACCTTCTCCGAGCGCGCCAAATCCAATGCACCCTTGTCCCGGGCTTGCCGCGAAGGGCGGCTCAAAAGGGTCGCCGGTGGTTTTGCGGATTTTGACGATCTGCGGGTGCCGGCCGCGCCGCCGCGGGGCCTGGTCAACCGAACCGGGATCCCGCTCGACTTCCCGATCTATTTTTTCCGGTACGAGAGTTCGACCAATTGTCAGGTCTTTGTGCCGCAATAATCAGGTGGCGTCGCGGATTGGTGGCGGCACGAAAACGGGGGGATGGTGCGGACTTGCAAAGGCCTGCTTGACACCGCCCGATGGCCCGTCTATCAACCCGCCCTCCGAGGGGCCTGTAGCTCAGTTGGTTAGAGCGCTCGCCTGATAAGCGGGAGGTCGGTAGTTCAAGTCTACCCAGGCCCACCATCCCCTCTCAGAAATTTTAAACGCGTTGTTCCCGATCTGCGGATCGGATGACGTATTTTTTATCGCGCGCCGTTTTCGTCGGCAGCGCCGTCCTGGCCAGCGGAGGATTGACCCCGGTCACCGCGTTCCTGGGCGCACAGAATCGCGATTCAGGACCCAGGGTCCGGTGCTTGCGCAATGGCCGAAATTCAAATTCTATTAATGATTTCAGGGTGGTGGCGCGCCCGGGAAGATTCGAACTCCCAACCTCCTGATCCGTAGTCAGGTGCTCTATCCAGTTGAGCTACGGGCGCAAGGAACGGTCAACCGCTCCGAAGGCCGCGCAACCTACTCAAAGGCCGTACCGTTGGCAAGAGGGCTTGCCAGGAAATCGGTTCGGCAAAAGAACTTGTTCTGAATCCAGGGTTTAAGTAGTATCCAGACGGCGATTCGTACTGTGATTCGGCAAAGGCACGGGATTGATCCCGACAGGGTCGAAACGGTATCGGGTGATGAGCCGGACATGCGGTGAGCTGCATGTCCGGTGTTGCTATCGGGGGGTTGCGGACCGGTGTCCGACAATCGACGGCTCGGAATAGGAAGAGAGCGAGGGAATTCGCGGTGATCGAATCTGTTCATGCACTCCGCCGCTTTGCCCTCGTTGGGGCGAGCATCCTAGCTTTCGGGGGCGCGCTCGGCGGTTGTTCGTTCAGCTCCGACGCCCTCTGGCCCTCATTGTCCGGCGAGGATCCGTCCGCGGCTCCGACAAGCGTGCCGATCGGCGGCTCGACCCCGCCGCAGCTCGGACGCACGAATTTTCAGATTACCCCGCCGGAGCCCGGCCAGCCGACCGGAACATTCGTCGGCCAGAAGGTTCAGCAGCTGCGTCAGGATCTGGTGCGCCTGCAGGATTCGCTCCGCACCCATAACAGTTCCCTGCAGCAGGTCCGGCGCCAGACCATCGAGAACGCGCAGACCTACCATGGCTCCGTCGGTTTCATCGAATCGCGCCTGCAGGTCGGCACCACGCCCGGCAACCCCACGCTGATCGATGCGTGGAACCGGGCGCAGAGCGAGCTTGAGGCCGTCAACAGCGACATCAGCCAGATGAACGATCTGGCCAATCGGGTGTCCTCGGACGCCGCCCTGTCCACCTATCTGCTCGAATCCGTGCGGGCCGCCTACGGTCTGTCCGGTGCGGTCGAGGAGGATCACATCCAGCTCGCGGTGCTGGAGGACGACACCAACCAGACCGTCGTGCTGATCGACCGGCTGCTGACCGAGCTGAGCGACGACATCCGGCGCCAGAGCGCCTATGTCTCGGCCGAGCGGTCGGATCTCGGCACGCTGGCCATCGCAATCAAGAACGGTGAGCTGTTCGGCTCCTCCCTCGCCAGTCGGGCGATCCCG
This sequence comes from Alphaproteobacteria bacterium, assembly GCA_024742605.1. Classification (GTDB taxonomy): domain Bacteria; phylum Pseudomonadota; class Alphaproteobacteria; order Thalassobaculales; family Thalassobaculaceae; genus JANSYC01. The sequence goes on from JANSYC010000007.1 coordinate 54,619, forward strand.
AGCGCGCCGTTGGGCGTGACCGGCGGCTTCACTGCGCCGCGTCCCACCCAGCAAGGTGTGGTGGGCCGTCGTGCGCTGGTGACGATCCGGTTCGACCGTCCGAATGTCGAGTACGAGCAGCCCCTGTTCAATGCGATCAAGCAGGCTCTGGAGCGGCGCCCGGACGCGATGTTCGACGTGGTGGCCGTCAGCCCGCAATCCGGTGGCGCAGGCCGCGCCGCTCTGGACGGCAATGCCGCCCGCCGGAACGCCCAGCAGGTGGTTCGCTCCCTGAACGATATGGGCCTGCCGTCCGACCGGGTCTCCCTGTCCTCGACCAGCGCTCCGGATGCCCGGACCAACGAGGTTCGGATTTTCGTCCGATAAACGGATCCGCTGATCTCTTTTCCCACCTCCACCGTATGAAACGGTGGAGGTGTTTCATGACGGTTCGCACTATTCTGCTCACCCTTTGCCTGACGGGCGCCCTTCTGGCCCCGCCGGCGGCCGCGCAGTCCAACGCTCCGGTACAGACCCCCGGTTCACCGGCGATCGACCGGACCCAGGCGGCGGCGTTCCAGTCGGTGATCGGGGCGCAGGTCGAGGCCTTCCGCCGCGACGATTGGGAGGCGGCGTTCTCCTACGCCGCCCCGTCGATTCAAAAGATCTTCGGCACTGTGTCGGGGTTTCGCTCCATGGTCCTGAGCGGGTATCGGGCGGTGGCCCAGCCCAGCGTTTTCGAGTTTCAGGATGCGGCCGTTCTCGGCGGGCGCCCGGCCCAGGTGGCCTATGTCGTCGGGCCGAACGGCAAGGCCTATCGGGCGGTCTATTTCATGCAGCAGCAGCCCGACGGCTCGTGGAAAATCTCCGGGGTGACCCTGTTGCCGCTGGAAGGCACGACGACCTGAGCGGGGCCACCGCAATAATCCCAATCGCCCGATCCTGGACCGTTGCGCGATCTCCGTCCGCCGACTAAGACGGATCGAGCAGTCTTTTCCTCCATCCGGCGGGATATGGCGGCAGGTGTGCCATGGACTCCGCCGTCCTCGCGACAACCAGGGATGACACGGTGACCGATTCCAATCTCGATTTTCCCGTCTCGTGGGAGGAACTGCACCGGACCGCCAAGGTCCTGGCCCATCGGCTCTACGATCTGCCGCCGTTCGACGGCGTGGTCGCCATCACGCGCGGAGGGCTGGTTCCGGCGGCGATCGTGGCCCGCGAACTCGGCATCCGGGTGATCGACACGGTCTGCGTGATCTCCTATGGGGCCGCCGAGGCGAGCGAGGCCAGCGAGGCGGTTCAGGGCGACCTGCAGATCGTGAAGTCGCCGAATGTCCCCGGCGACGGTGCCGGCTGGCTGATCGTGGACGATCTGGTGGACACCGGGGTGACCGCGAAGGCGGTCCGGAAGCTGCTTCCGAAGGCGCATTTCGCCACGGTCTACGCCAAGCCCTCGGGGCGCCCCATGGTGGACACGTTCGTGACGGAGGTCAGCCAGGACACCTGGATCCATTTTCCCTGGGATCTGGCGCCGCAGCCGATCGCACCGATTTCCCGGTCCCGGGTGCTGTAGCGCGCGATCTGCCCCCGTGGCGGCGGCGGATGTCAGCCGACCGGCAGGTTGTCGATCAACCGGGTCTCGCCCAGTTTCACCGCCGCCAGGATCCGGGCCGGCCTGCCGGTGCTCTCGACCGGCATCAGGGTCCACGGGTCGCGGACATCCAGATAGGCGACCTGTTCGAAGCCGAGCGACAGGAGACGGTCGGTCCCCCAGGCGATCTCGGCCTGCGGCTGGCTGATCCCGTCCGACAGCCGGCGGGCCATCTTCAGCATCGTCGCCCGCAGTTCCGGTGCCAGCGCGCGGTGCGCGTCGGACAGGTAGACGTTGCGTGAGGACAACGCGAGGCCATCCGGCTCGCGTACGGTCTCCACCGGAACCACCTCCAGCGGCAGATCCAGATCGGCGGCCATGCGGGTGACGACCAGAAGCTGCTGGTAATCCTTTTCGCCGAACATGGCGTAATCCGGGGCGACCTGGGTGAACAGCTTGCCGACCACCGTCGCGACCCCGTCGAAGAAGCCGGGGCGTGACGCGCCCTCCATCGGCTGCGCCAGCGCGCCGACCCGGATCGTGGTGTCGAACCCGGCCGGGTAGACCACATCGACCGAAGGAATCCAGGCCAGATCCACGCCCGCTTCGGTCAGAACCTTGAGGTCTTCCAGTTCGCGACGCGGATAGACCGAGAAATCCTCGCGGGGACCGAACTGCTTCGGATTGACGAAGATCGAGACGACGACGCGGTCGGCGCGCGCCCGGCCCTGCCGAATCAGCTCCACGTGCCCGGCATGCAGGGCCCCCATGGTCGGGACCAGCGCGATGGTCTCGCCTGCCTTGCGCCAGGCCCTGGTGCGGGCGCGCAGCGCATCCACGGTCCGCGCGACCTCGACGGCCACGCCGGTAAATCCTGTCCCGATGCTCATCGGAGTTCCTTCAACCTTGGTCTCGGGCCCGCTCATCGGAACCTCCGCGCTACCTGATCGGAGGAGTCACTTAGCGCCGAGACGGACCGGGCGCAACATGGTCCGGAAATGGGGGCGCGTTCGGCCGGTCATGCGCCGGCCGCCAGATCCTCCAACGCATCCCGATCGGTCAGCACGACCTTTCCGCCCGCCTCCAGCCGGATCAGGCCTTTGACCTTCAACTGGGTGAAGGTTCGACTGACGGTCTCGGTGGTGAGTCCGAGATAGTCCGCGATGTCGGATCGTGTCATCGGCACCAGAACGGGATCGGCCGGGACGGCACGTGCGATCTGCCGATCAGACAGTGCGATCAGGAAGGACGCGATTTTTTCGCCTGCGGATTTGCGACCCAGCAGAACCATCTGGTCCTGCGCCGCCGCCAGATCGTTCGACGCCATGCCCAGCAGCCGCTTCTCCAGCTTCGGAATGTCGGTGAACAGGGCCTCGAGCTTGGTGCGGGAAAAACGGCAAAGCCTGACGTCCCCCAAGGCTTCGGCGGAACTCACATAGGTTTCGCGGTTGGTGAGACCCAGAAAATCGCCCGGAAACAGAAACCCGGTCACCGTCCGGCGTCCGTCCGCCAGCAACTTGAACAGGCGCACCACGCCGCTGGTCACGTTGAAGACATGCTCGGCCGATTCCCCTTCGTCGATGATGGCGTCGCCGTCGGCGAACTCGATCCGCTGCAGCAGCCCGCAGAGCTTGTGCATCTCCTGTCCGTCGAGCGGTGCGCACAGGGTCATCTCCCGTACGCCGCAATCCGCGCAGACTGCCGGGAGGTCGAGGTTGATCGTGTTATCCGTCGCTAGCCGGGGCTTCATATGGGCCTCTCCTATCCGGGACCGAAGGTTCCTGCCGCTTTCGGCAAGCTACTCTTATCGGCAACCGTGGCCAAGAGCCCCGGCTCGAAAACAGCGAGGGCGCGTCATTTGTTTCGATCTTGCTCGAGAAATAGTCGGTCCGACCGACCGGGACGGGATGCTGGCGCATCTGCGCCGCTTCGGTCTGGACCGGTTCGTGGCGGACAGCCCGGACGGTTATGTGAGCAAGGCCTTGGCTGCAGTAGACGATCCGGCGGGACCGGCCTCGGTGCGCGCGAGGCTCCGCCCGCGCATGCAGGCCGATATCGCGACCGATCCGGTGCGCGCTGCCCGGGCCCTGGAGGATCTGGTTCTGGATCTCTGGCGTCAAAAACAGGGTTAGGCGTCCGTCTTCGCCGCCGGGATCGTCAGCGTGAAGCGGGTGCCGCCCGGCCCGGTCTGGGACAGGGTCAGGGTCCCGCCATGGGCCTGCACGATGTCCCGCGCGATGGCGAGGCCAAGGCCGGAGCCGTCCTGTTTGGTGCTGATTCCGAAAGGCTGGAACAGTTTGGACCGCGCCGTCTCGGGAATGCCGGGACCATTGTCGGAGACGTCGATCCGCACCATGCCGTCGCGCGGCCAGGCATCGACCGAGATTCGGCCCGCGCCCGCATGGGCGGCATTCCGGGCCAGATTGGCGAACACCCGGAAGATCTGATCCCGGTCCGCCAGCACCGCCAGATGGGCGCCGTATCCGGTCTCGATCCGAACCGTCTGGCCGTTCTCGCCAGTGGAGAGGTCGCAGCCGCCGACCTCCCGCATCACGTCGGCGAGGATCACCGGGGAGCGTTTCAGGGCCGGTGTGTCGCGGGTGAAGTTCAGCGTGGTCGAGCACAGGGCGGCGGCCCGGTCGATCGACTGGATCAGGGTCGGGGCGACCCGGCGCACCTTGGGGTCGTCGCTCTGCGACAGGGTGTCGGAGATCAGGGTTGCGGTGGACAGCATGTTCCGCAGATCGTGGCTGATCTTGTTGACCGCGGTGCCGAGTGCGGCCAGCCGGGTCTGCTGGCGCAGGGCGGCGCGCAGCGCCTCCTTCATGGCGGCCAGTTCCCGCAGGGCCACGCCGATCTCGTCCCGCCGTCCCTCATCGTCCAGGTCGGTCGACCGGTCCTCGGGGGCCGCCTGGAAGGCGATCATCGACCGGGTGATCCGTTCCAGCGGGCGCACCATCAGCCAGCGCAGGCTGAGAAAGACCAAGCCGGCGGTGACCAGCGAGATGAAGATCGACAGGTTCAGGATGCGGAAGGAATAGTTCAGCATCTCGTCCCGCATCGGCGCCTCGTCGATCTCGACGATCATCAGGGTGTCGCCGCCGTCCGGTGAGTCGCCGGTCACCCGCATCACCCGGTTCTCGATCTGGGACAGGCTGCCGAACGCATCCCAGATCAAGCCGAAAAAAGTTTCCTCGCGCAGGTCGATCTCAACATCGGCCATCGGCCGCGCGGCGCGCTCCAGCATCTCCCGGGCGGTGCCGTCCCGGAACACGATCACCGCGTGGGCGCCGACCTGATTCAGCAATTCCTTTGACATCATTTCGGACAGCATGCCGTCGGGCGCGGCCCGAACGGCCTGGGCGGCCAGATAGGCCGTCTCCAGCTTCTCCTGCAGGTAGACCAGCCGGTAACGGGCCACCGAGGGGGTGTAGATCAGCACCTCCGACAGCATCACGAAAAAGCCGGTCAGCAGCAACAACCGGAAGGAGAGGGATCTGAACGAAAACCGCATTGCACCGTGCTGTCACGAAAACCGCATGAGGAAGCGGACGATGCATTTCGTCCGATCACTGAACAGTTTTGGAACATACCAGCTTCCGGCGGCGCGTTTTACAATTTCGGCACGGGTTGGATACGGCACCACCAAAGGGGCGATGTCCCCGACCTTCATCTTCTTCGAGATCGCCAGGATCAGAACCGACAGGGTTTCACCGACGCCGGTTCCGACCAGGGTGGCGCCCAGAATGCGGCCGTTCGGTGCGATCAGCAGTTTCACGAACCCGTCCCGGTCCGCCTCGGCGGTCGCCCGGTCGTTGTCCGCGAGGCCCCAGCGCAGAACTTCGAACCGTACCCGCTTCTCCCGCAGCACCGTCTCGGTCGGCCCGATCTGGGCGAGCTCCGGATCGGTGTAGGTCACGCGCGGGATCTGATCGGGGGCGATCGCGCGGGCGGGAAGTTTGAACAGCAGCCGCTTGATCAGGGTCGAGGCATGGCTGCCGGCCACATGGGTGAACTGCATCCCTCCCGCGGCGTCCCCGACCGCGAACACGCGGCTGTTGGTGTTGCTCCGAAGACCGGCATCCAGGCGCAGGGCGCCGCGGTCGCCCACACCCACATGACCGGCCTCCAGATCCAGCCCGTCGAACGACACCTTCCGCCCGACCGCGACCAGCAGATGGCTGCCGGAGACGGTGCCGGGCCCGTCCAGTCCCTCGACTGTCACCGTGATCCCGCCGGTCTGCGCGGCGGCGACGGCGGTGGCCTTGCTGCCCTCGCGCAGTTCCGCCCCTTCGGAGATCAGGGTGCGGCGGACCAGTTCCGCGGCTTCCGGGTCGTCGTTCCCCAGCAGGCTCTGCGCCTCGATCACGGTGACCTTGGCGCCGAGCCGCAGATGGGCCTGGGCAAGCTCGCAGCCGATCGGCCCGCCGCCCAGCACGATCAGATGCTCCGGGCAGGAAGGCAGATCGAAAATACCCTCATTGGTCAGGTAAGGGACGTCGCTCAACCCCGGAATCGGCGGCACCGCCGGACGGGACCCGGTGGCCAGAACGATGTATTTGGCGGCCACCGCCACCCCGCCGCCGGAGATCTCGCGCGGTCCGGTGAAGCGCGCCTCGGCCTGGATCACCGTGACCCCGAGCCCCTCATAGCGTTCGACGCTGTCGAGCGGCGCGATGGTCGCGATCGCGTCTTTGACATGGGCGGAGACCCGGTGCCAGTCGATCGCGCCGACCGAGGCATCGACCCCATAGCGGGCCGCCCGCCGGGCGTTCTGTGCCGCGTGCCCCGCCGCCAGCAACGCCTTCGACGGCACGCAGCCCACATTCAGGCAGTCGCCACCCATCACGCCTTTCTCGAACAGGACGACGCGCGCGCCCATCTGCGAGGCGCCGGCGGCGACCGACAGCCCGGCGGCTCCGGCGCCGATCACGGCGATATCGGCCTCTATCCGCTCGGTCATCGAAGGGCTCCCAGGCACGGCGGTTGAAGGGGTAGGGGGCGGAGGCTCAGGTCGGGTCGGCTGTGTCGGCACGCAGCCGCTTGTAGACCACCGGGAGCAGGGACAACAGGATCAGACCGGCGATCGGGATCAGCACGCTGGGCTCCAGGAAAACCCCCAGCCCCGGCGCGCTGCCCTGGTCGACCAGGGCGTCGAGCCCGTTGCCGATCGACACGAACACCAGGGTCCCCGGCACGATTCCGAACAGGGTGCCGATCGTGAACACCCGCAGGGGGACGCCCAGCATCGCCGGGACGATGTTCACCAGCCAGAACGGGAACAGGGGCACCAGCCGCAGCACGAACAGATAGCTCAGCGCATTTTCCTGGAACCCGGCGCGCAGTTTCGCGAGAAACGGCCCGGCCCGGGCGCGCAGACTGTCGCCCAGGGCCGTGCGCGCGGCCAGGAACACCATCACGGCGCCCAGCGTCGCCGCCAGCACCGTGATCAGCGTGCCTTCGATCAGGCCGAACAGGAAGCCGCCGGCCAGGGTCAGGATCAGCCCGATCGGCAGCGAGAAGGCGATGCAGAGGGTATAGAGCAGGGCGTATCCGGCACGGGTCAGCACCGGATAGTCGGCGACCCAGCCGCGCAGGAGGTCCCGGTGGTCGTGCAGGGCCGCGAAGGAAATATGGTCGTCCAGGCCGAACGCGAAGAAGGCGGCCATGCCGACCGCCAAGACCACAACCGGCAGCAGACGCTTCCAGCCGCGCAGGCCTCCCTGCGGATCGGCGGCATGTGAGGCACCCGGGACGTTGTCCCGGACCGTTTCCCGCTGCTCCCCCATAGCGTTGGCCTTTCGGTCTGTCCCGCGAACCGTACATGTTCGCTCACCTACAAAATATGGATTACCGGCCCCCATGCCAGTCAAGTTGCCGTGAGGGGCGGGAAGAACGGATAGGGATGACGAAAGAGGGATTTTGGACTGCCACATCCGAGTCAATTGGCTCTACGGGCCGGGCCAAGGCTCAAGCTATGATCATCTCAATATGGGGCGATGACGGATTCGCCCGCGCCGTTTTCAGGAGAGTCGAATGCCCGACGGTCAGTCATCGCGTCACCAGGCGGCCAGTGTTTGTCCGCTGGATTGCCCCGACACCTGTTCGCTGACGGTCACCGTCGAGGACGACCGGGTGGTCGAGGTGCGCGGCTCGGATGCCAATCCGATCACCGAGGGCGTGGTCTGCAACAAGGTGGCCCGCTACTACCCGGCCTTCGTGCACGGTGAGACCCGGCTGCGCCACCCGCTAAGGCTGGTCGGCCCGAAAGGTCCGGGAGCCAGGTTTGAACGGATCGGTTGGGACGAGGCCCTGGATCTGGTGCACGCGGGGTTGAGCCGGGTGATCGAACAGCACGGCCCCGAGGCGGTGTCTCCGCTGGCCTATGCCGGGCCGCACGGGATGCTGGCCATGGGCTCGATGGATATGCGGTTCTTCCACCAGATGGGGGCCACCCGGATCGAGCGCGGCCCCATGTGCGGCGGCGTGAAGAGCGAGGCGCACATGACCCTGTTCGGCGGCATGCCGGGTACCCCACCCGAGCAGGCGGCGGATGCCGAGCTGATCGTGGTCTGGGGCAACAATGTCACCGTCTCCAACCTGCACTTCACCCGTGCGATCAACCGGGCCAAGGCCAAGGGCGCCCGGGTGGTGGTGATCGACCCCAAGCGCATCAAGGTTGCCGAGCAGGCGGACATGCATCTTGCGCTCAAGCCCGGGAGCGATGTGGTCCTGGCCTTCGCGCTGGCGGCGGAGCTTGAGCGGCTGGGCGGCATCGATGAGGCGTTCTGCGCGCGGTGGACGGTCGGATGGCGGGAGTTCCTGGACGCGGCCCGGCCCTGGACGGTCGAGCGGGCGGCTGAAATCTGCGGGATCTTGCCGGACACTCTCCGGACACTGGCGCGCTGGTATCACGATGCCGCGCCCGCTTTGCTGGCGGTCGGCAACGGGCTGGAGCGGAACCAGAACGGCGGCAACGGGATCCGCGCCCTGCTGTCGCTTCCCTGTCTGGCCGGCAAATGGGGGGTGCGCGGCGGCGGCGCCATCAGCAAGGTGGGGGCGGCGGTACCAAAGACTCTGGACAAGCTGCAGCGCCCGGATCTGGCGCCGGAGGGCACGCGCAGCGTCAACATGCTGGACGTGCCGGGCCTGATCGACGGCACGGTGGCGGGGGCGCCGGTGCGCGGGTTGTTCATCTACAACCACAACCCGGTCGCCATGTTCCCCGACCAGCAGGCGATGCTGCGGGCCCTGTCGCATCCGGAGCTGTTCACAGTCGGCTGCGAGGTGCAGATGACGGACAGCATGGCGTACTGTGACGTGATCCTGCCGGCGTGCTCGCATTTCGAGCATGACGACCTGTTTCCGGCCTACGGCACCACCTATGTGCAGCGGGCCGAGGCGGCGATCCCGCCGGTCGGCGAGGCCTTGCCGAACACCGAGATCTTCCGGCGTCTGGCGGCGCGCTTCGGCTACGACGCGCCGTGTTTCCGGGCCACCGATTCCGAGCTGATGGACGAGGCCCTCGATCTGGACAGCCCGAAGCTGGCCGGCCGGCGGCCAAGCGCCTTCCCGGTGGACGGGGCCGTCAACATGACCGCCGACGGCAGCGCCGAGATCGTCCCCTTCGCCACCGTGTTTCCGAGCACGCCGTCCGGCAAGGCCGAGCTGTCCTCGGACTCCGCCGGGACCCGTCGCGGCTTCACCCTGCCGGCGTTCCGGCCATTCACCTCGGCCTATCCGCTGGGCCTGCTGACCCCGTCCTCTGACAAGCGGACCAACAGCCTGTTCGGCAACGATCCGGCATCCGATCCCACCCCGGAGCTGGAGATTCATCCCGAGGATGCCGCCCGGCGCAGGATTTCCATCGGGGATCGGGTGCGGGTGTTCAACGAGCTCGGCGAAACCATCCTGATCGCCCGGGTGACCGACAGGATCCGCCCCGGTCTGGTCTCCTCCGACAAGGGCGCCTGGCTGCGGACGGCAGGTGGCGGGTTGACGGTGAACGCGCTGATGCCCAATCACCGGGCCGATCTGTGCGAGGGGGCCTGTTTCAACGACGCCCGTTGCGAGGTGGAGCCGGTTTCGTCCTGAACGGCACCACGGTGCCCGGACCTCCGGTATCCTTTGGCTCGGGACCGGGGGGGAGAGCCGCGTCCGGCCATCGGGCGATGGCGCTCAGGATCACGCTTATGCGGCCATCGTGATCCGCATAGGGCAGGTGCAGGGCCAACAGCGCGCCATGCCGAACGTGAATGGCACCGGGCAGGACCATGCGCCGGGTGGAGGCGTAGCCCGCACCGATCCAGGACAGCGCCGAGCCCGGTTCGGCCAGCTCCGGCCGGATGCCGACCAGATCCCCCCAGGGCCCGGCGCCCGGCAGGACTGAGCCATCGCTGTCGGTCCGTACCTGCGCGGTCAGCTCCGCGCGTGCGGCCGCTCCGGCGAATTCGATCCGATAGGCGTCCCCGTCCACATCGTGATAGGCCAACATCAGATGGGGCATCGGCTCCACCAGATCGCCCAGAAAGAGATCGTCCGCCAACGGAAGCCAATCCTCGGTCCGTGCCTCCTCCCAATAGGCGTGGAGAAAGTCCAGCCACCGGATCGCCGCCGGAAGCCGCCACCGCATCTCGAACCCCGACATATCCAGAACCATCCGTTCCTCCTCACCGGCCCCGGCCGCTGCATTCGGCGCGGCCTCCATCGGAGACGCTAAGGAAGACGGAGCCCGCTTTTGCCCCGCCAGAGTGCCGGGAAGGCGAACAATTGTAGGCCCTTGGGGGCGACCGGGTTTTGTCCTGGCCATCTTCGCAACGCCCCTTTCATTCTGTTTAATGAAGGTAAGATTTTCTGTTCAAGGGTACCGCCCTGGCTTGTCCACCCGGCTTCGGCTTCGCTTCAAATAATTCAATAAAGGCGCGAAAAATCTGAAAAATTAGAATGGGCTTGACGGTACGAAAGGGCAAGGCTTGACCTTGCTTGGGGGCTCACGAGAACCCAAATGGTCCGCGATGTTCACCAAATTATCTGATAATAATTTGTTTTAAAATGTTGTTTAAGAATCTCGTTGAGCGTTGGGTCAGGTTTGCCTGGACGTCGCGGTTCTCTGATCATCGAATCCGCAGTTTAAGGTACAGACTTGGATCTGAATTTTCCGGATGTCAATCTAGGATTCTTTCAGTCTTAATTCCGAACACCTAATCCATTACGGGCTTCAGCAAAGGAGTGGCGCTCATGGCGGCTGACGGTTGGACTCCAGAATTCCAGGATCGGATGAACTGGATCATTGGCACGCTCGGTAGCGCTCGCGCCGCCTCGAGAGTGGCAGGTTATTCCGACGATCAGATTGCCAATTGGAGAGACGGAAAATCCAAAATTCCATTGGCCGCAGCCATGAGATTGTGCGCAAAAGTCGGGAAGCCGCTCGACTGGTTCGCAGGGATGGAAAATTCTAGGCGTGAGCACGGCCGGTTCTCGGCACATTCCGTTCGCGAGGCCGCGACACTGGTTGTAGCGGCAGCTCGACAGTTCCCGGCTCTCGCAGATGAGGACATCGCCGAGTCCATCTTGCGGAGGGCCGCCGAGCTCGAGTTTGGAGTTTCCGCTATTGACGAAAGTGTTGAAACAGGACCGAATACACAACCCCTGAATGTCTTGAGATAAAGTTATGCAGTCCAACGTAATCAGCTTGCCGGTCGTTCGGGTCGTTTCCGCTCGTCCAGTACGGATGATCGAGGCACCAGAGGAATTTAAGAATGCGATACTCCAGAAAACAGAGATTCATCTGAGCGGTAGCAAAAGTTCACCTCTTGATTTGATCGAGTCTGTCATATTTGTCGATGACTATTCCATACTGGTCGCAGCAGAAGCAGGATTTTTTCATGATATAATATTTAAAGGCCGGCGGGTAAATTGCATACATGATGTGATATTAAGTGAAATTTTGCGGTCCAATGTTCCGAATTTTGTCAAAGTTAGGCAGTTTCAATTGTCAGATGGCAGAGAGATTGACACTTTAGTTCTATCCTTTCAGGAGGAGCTGAGTTTGGTTTTGATAAAGTTCACGGTTTAGCCATGACGAAATTTGACAACCAGTTTTTGGACAACAGAGGTTTTCTATCTGTCAAATATGAGGGTAGTAACTTTCGTGTCGGACCGGATACCGCGCTGATTAAGTTGCAGAAAATGTATGCTCCTGGGCCGTGCGGGATGCTTCCGGATGTTTCGATGATCACCGTAGAGGAGATCGCAAAAATGGGGATCTATGGCTTCACGCACATTCTGGATTGTTCATCCGATGATCCTCTGAATTTCGGCTTCCTGTTCTACGGTCCTCGAGCGCAAGTGGAATGGCGGCGAAATTTCGGAGGCAAACGCGTGGGCGAAGCGACATGGCGCGCGCTGAGGGAATTCGGATGCTTTGAATACAGTCGGGTGAAAACTCGGGGTGTCATGGATCTATCCGACATTCACTATTCTTTGGACGGCGACAGCGTGAATTATCGGAGGCTGATTCTTCCGCTTTCTGACAAGGGGCGCGAAGTCACGCATCTTCTTGTTTGCATTGTTCACGATAAGCCACCTGTCATTCCGGGCGCGATCAACTAGGTGATCGGCCGGATACTCAGCAGAAAAGACCTGCATATTCCTATTCTTTGGTCTGAAATATCCGTCGATTAGTGGACGGACCGCCTGCGCTCCATAATTCTCTGCAAGCCCAGCGGAACGGATCCCTGACATCAAGACAGACCCTGTGAAACATTGACCCCACAAGCGCTGGGATATCGCCTGGCCATATCGGGGGACCAGCCACGATAGGCCCAACCCGCGGTAGTCAGGGTGCACCCAGTGACCTCCCGAGTGGGCGACGATCCCAGTTGGTCCCGCATCGTCTATTAGGATATCGATTGGATCGTGAGGTGATTTGCTCCACAGGCGGCCGTCCCGAACCAGTTCGTAGTATCCGGATGGAGCATGGAATTTCCGAACGGCGAAGACACTGACGATATCAGGTCCTCGCAGGACGCCAACCCAAATGGCGTCGTTGTGAGGACCGGTTGCTTTCGGATCGAACGTCGGATTTGCGCCGTCGTTTCCCGGTGCGTTCTGCACGAAACTGACCCAGGCGGACATGCTCGTGCTGACGAAGGCTGTATAATTCTCTTTCTCTAGGAGCTCGTCGGCGGCGTCGATATATGATGCGAGCACGGCATCGGCGGCGCGATGAGTCCGATCATCCAGTTCAATCTTTAGGGACATTTGAGCCTCCAATATCTTGTGGAGGTCGAAATTTACTACAATACAATTATCCCTGTTGTGCGTTTAAAATTTTTCCGTGCAGGAAATACTAGAAAACAAGCTATAAGAGTTAATTTCGAGGTAGACCGGGTCACGCAGAACCCGACCGGAGATTCCATCGACCCGGCGACGTCGCCTCTTCCACACCGACGGAAGAGATCGGCTTGGCGCAGCTCAACGCCCGGCCTCCCCAACTCACGCCGCGCCCATCTCCAGGAACTTGTCCCGCCGCTCGGCGCGAAGCTGTCCGCCCTCGGTGGATGCGAGGGCACCGAGCTCCTCGGAGATCGCGTCTCCGAGGGCGTCCAGAGCCGTGGTCCGGTCGCGATGGGCGCCGCCCACGGGTTCGGGAACGATCCGGTCGATCACCCCGAGCTTCTGGAGGTCCTGAGCGGTGATCTTCAGGGCCTCGGCGGCATCCTTCGCGAATTCCGCCGACCGCCACAGGATCGAGGCACAGCCTTCCGGTGAGATCACCGAGTACACCGCGTGCTCGAACATCAGCACCCTGTTGCCGGCGGCGATCGCGACCGCCCCGCCGGAGCCGCCCTCGCCGATGATGCTGGCGATCAGGGGCACGCGGACGTTCAGGCAGGTCTCGATCGCCTTGGCGATGGCCTCGGCCTGGCCGCGGGCCTCGGCATCGACGCCGGGATAGGCGCCGGCGGTGTCGACAAAGGTCAGGATCGGCAGCTTGAACCGGTCGGCCATCTCCATCAGGCGCCGGGCCTTGCGATAGCCCTCGGGCCGGGCCATGCCGAAATTGCGTTTCACCCGATCCGCCGTGGTCGCCCCCTTCTCGGTGCCGATCACGACGACCGACCGGCCCCGGAACCGACCGATTCCGCCGACCATGGCGAGATCCTCGGCAAAGCCGCGGTCGCCCGCCAGCGGGTTGAAATCGTCGATCAGATGGTCGATCACCGCATTGGCGTGCGGGCGGTCGGGATGCCGGGCGACCTGGACCTTCTGCCAGGCCGTCAGCTTCTGGTAGGTGGCGCGCAGCTGGCGCTCCATCTTGATCTGAAGTTTCTCGACCTCCTCGTCGATATTGAGCTCGTCGCTGCCGGTCAGATGACGCAGCTCCTCGATCTTGCCCTCCAGATCGGCGATCGGCTTTTCGAAGTCGAGAAAATGGCGCATGCGCCTGAAACTCCAGCTGAGGATTCCGTTGCGTCGTCTTCTCCGTCGTCTGTCCGGCCATCTGCCCCCGACGGCCTGCAGAAGCACGGCGCGCGACCATACAGAGGCCTGACCTCCCGCTCAAGCACCGGACGGTGAGGCTCACCCCTCCGCCAGCGGATGGTGGGCATTCACCAGGGCCTTCAGGCGTTCCCCCAGAACATGGGTGTAGATCTGGGTGGTCGAGATGTCGGCATGGCCCAGCATCTGCTGCACGCTGCGCAGATCGGCGCCGTGATCCAGCAGATGGGTGGCGAAGGCGTGGCGGAGCACATGGGGGGAGACCTTGCGGCGGTCGAGACCGGCTTCGACCGCCAGCTCGTCCAGCAACTGCCCGAACCGTCGGCGGGTCAGGTGTCCGTCGATGCCCCGGGAGGGAAACAGGAAGGCGGAGGTCTCGCCCTTGGCCAGGAACACGCCCCGCACCGTCTTGAAGGCCTTGATCGCCTCGGAGGCGGCGTCGGTCAGCGGCACCATGCGTTCCTTCGACCCTTTGCCGCGGACGATCAGCACCCTCGGATCCCGTGCCACCGCCGCGAAGGGCAGGGAGACCAGCTCCGACACCCGCAGGCCGGTCGCGTAGAGGATCTCCAGCAGACAGACCAGCCGGGAGCCCTCCGGGCCGTCGCGGTCCCGGGCCGCGTCCAACAGGGCGTCGACCTCGGTCTCGGAGAGGATCTTGGGCAGCGGTCGGCCCTGGCGCGGGGAGTCGAGGGATGCGCTGGGATCGTCGCCGCGTTCGCCCTCCGCATAGAGGAACCGGTAGTATTGCCGCAGGGCCGACAGCCTTCGGGCGGCCGTGCGCGGCGCCATGCCCGAGATCTCGAGCGCCCGAAGATAGCCCCGCAGGTGCTCGACCGTGGCGTCGGCCAGCCCGGACTGCTCCTTCAGATGCGCATGGGCGTGGGCCAGGTCGCGGGCATAGGCGTCCAGGGTGTTCTTGGCGGCCCCCCGTTCCGCGGCCAGCATTTCCAGAAACCGGTCGACGCTGACCGGCCGGGCGGGTCCCTGCTTGCGCGCGCTGCGGCGGGTCGGCCGGCGGCGCGGGCCGGTTTTTCCGGTGAGCGTCGTGCGCAGGGCCATTCCGTCACAGACCCTGGGCGGCGGCGGCCTCGGCCGCGAACCCGCGGGCCTCGGAGACGAATCCCAGCGCCTTGAGGGCGCGGGCGATATCCGCGATCCCGGTGGGAGCCAGATCCTCGAGCGCGGTATCGCCCAGACCGGCCAGCGCCAGCACCAGCCCTTCGCCGACCCGCTTCTGATCCGCAGCGACCGCCAGCCCCTTGCGGAAGGCCGGCCCCGGAGAGGTGTGCACGCTGGCGGCCGGCAGGGCGGCGAGGCCGCGCCAGACCTCGGGCGAGACCGGAACCCCCAGACCGTCCAGGATCGTCAGGGTCGCGACCAGACGCTCGGTCTCCTCGGGCGCCTTGGTCGCGGGATCCCAACCGCCGATCAGATCGTCGACCTTCTGGCTGTCGAGATCGGTCAGCCCGGGCCCGCCGACGATCCGCAGGATCGGGGCGATCCGATGCCAGGTCTCGGCGCCCTCGCGGCTGCGGGAGGCGGCGGTCGACAGCCAGTCGGCCCAGGGTTTAAGGGCGTCCGCCCGGTCCGCCGCAGCCAGCGCCAGGGCGGCCTGCTCGGCGAAGGGGGCGATATCCTGGGCCGGCCGCAGGGCAGCGATCCGGTCCGCGAACACCCGCGCGGCCAGCCGATAGGTGGCCGGGTCCTCGGCGGTCTCCAGGGCGGCGGCGATGATCGCGATCTGGTCGGTCGGCGCGGTCCGACTCTCCGACAGCTGCCAGAGCTGGGCGCGGGTCCTCGGTCCGGGATCGTCCTGCGCAGCCGTGACCACCGCCGCGAGATCCCCGGTCGCCGGCGGAACCCGGGCGTAGATCGCCGTGAGCTCCCCGGTGGTGATGACGCCGGCGCGGGCTGCGGTCTCCGCGACCGAGAGCCGGGCGGGTTGCGAGAGCGGCACCACGTCGCGGCTCAGCGCCAACATCACCGCCAGGTCCTGGATGCCCTCCATATTCGGCGCGATCGGGGTTTTGGAGAGTTTCGCGAGCGCCACATGAACCGGCCGGGCCTCTGTGAAATCCACCGCCGGGCCGGGTGCGCCGGCGGCGAAGGCCTGGCCGAGCTGGGCCAGCAGCAGGTCCGGGTCGCCCAGTTCGTCGAGCATCCTGATCCCGAACTCGACCCGACCGCCGTCGCCCTCGAGCGCGTCGCAGACCACCGCGACCGAGAGCCAGTACTGGTCCCGCGAGCCGCGGCCGAATCGGTCGGCCAGACCGCATGCGGCGTCGAGATCGCCAA
Organism: Alphaproteobacteria bacterium; assembly: GCA_024742605.1. GTDB lineage: Bacteria > Pseudomonadota > Alphaproteobacteria > Thalassobaculales > Thalassobaculaceae > JANSYC01. The sequence goes on from JANSYC010000007.1 coordinate 70,994, forward strand.
GCGCCAGCCCGCGATCGGTCAGCACCCGGGCGGTCTGGTCGTCCATTGCGGTTTGCGGGACGCTGCGGCCGAGCTGGGTGAGCGTATCGAGCGCGCCCATCGCCCGCAGCCGGTCGAGCCGCGCCGCGAGCAGGGCCCCCTGCGCCGTCAGCCCATCCGGTGCGCGGGCCGGGCCTGCGAGCAGGCGCAGTTGAAGATCCTGCAGCACCAGGCTGCCGGGGGCCGCCGGCAGCAACCGGATCAGGCGTTCGACGACCGGACCGGGTGTGCCGTCCCACAGATTCTCCGGCAGCGGGCTCGCTCCGGGGCGGGGCGCGCGGTCGATCCGGGTGCCTGCGGAATCGGCCCCGACCACATCCAGCTGTTGAACGGTGATGCCTCCGGTCGGGCTCGGGGCCGCCTGCCCGGTGGGCGGTGGCGGAACCGTCTCGGTCTTGGGCAGGCTGGGCGCCGGAATTGACGAGCCTTGGGGCTGGCTCGAAGGGGGAGGAAGCTGCGTTGCCCCGGAGGGCGGGCCGAGCTTGATCGGGGGTCCCACCTGCGCGTTTGCGCCGAACACGGCTCCGGCCAGCAGCATGGACAGGGCGAGAAGTCCCGTCCTCGGGCGGCCGATCCAGCGGAACACGCTCAACGGAGCCCGGCCACCGACGGCCCGGGCTGTCATCGGGGGAACCGGTCGTTGGGGATGACCTCTTCCATCTGCTGGCTGGGCGCCGGGATGTCGTAGGTCATCAGAAAGACGGCCCCGCCTCCGACGAACAGCAGAAGCAGGACAAAGATCACCAGACTGAACCGCATTTCAGCATCCCTTGCGTCGAACCCCGTCCCAAACCGACCGCGCCGACAATCCACCAGGCCAGCGTGTCCCATCGTGCCCTGTCCGGTCCGACAGCACGCACGATCAACCCACCCTAGCGACCTTGGCGAGCCGTGTGATATCGTCAAAACATGGCGAGACCTTGGCACTCTATCGGCCCACTCAGGGGCACGCAACGCGGCGCTGCAAGCCCGGCATTCCGCCGGTTTGCAGGGTGACCGCCATGGACGGATACCAGGAATCGGCGCCCGATTCGCTATCCGAGAGGGAGAGCGGAGCCGCTGTTCCGTCACGCCCGCAGCTGGACCGCTCGGTGGTTCTGGTCGGTTTGATGGGGGCCGGCAAAAGCAGCATCGGACGCCGGCTGGCTCAGAAATTGGGGGTCCCCTTCGTCGATGCCGACACCGAGATCGAACGCGCGGCCGGGCGTACCATTCCTGAAATCTTCGAGGATCTGGGCGAGCCCGCCTTCCGGGACGGCGAGCGGCGCGTGATCCGGCGCCTGCTGACCGACGATCCGCCGCATGTTCTGGCGACCGGCGGCGGGGCGTTCATGGCACCGGATACCCGCGCACTGATCAAGGAGCGGGGCCACTCTATCTGGCTGAACGCGGATCTCGATGTGCTGTTCGAACGGGTGTCCCGGCGCAGCAACCGGCCGCTCCTGAAGACCGCCGACCCCAAGGCCACACTGGCGGCACTGATGGAGGAACGGTCCCCGGTCTATGCGGAAGCGGATCTGTCTGTCAGAACGGCCCGTGCGGCGATCGAGGTCACCGTCGATATGGTCTATATGGCTTTGTGTCGGTACCTCGCGGAGTCGCAAAGCGGTGGTACTGCGCGCACCGGCACGAGATAAGGTGCGGCCGAAGCGTCATCCAAGGGACATGACGAAACTCATGACAGCTAACGAGACGGTGGAACGGGTCCCGGTCGATTTGACCGATCGCGCCTATGAGATTCTGGTGGGGCCGGGCCTGATCGACGGGGCCGGACCGGCGCTCGCGGATCTGATCTCGGACCGGATGGTCGTGGTGATCGTCGATCAGGCGCTGGTAGCGCTGGGGCATCTGGAGCGCTTGCGAGCCTCGCTCTCTCCGGTCGCGCGCAGCCTGCATCACATTCTGGTCGATTCCGGCGAGGGGGCGAAGTCCTTCGGGTCCTTTGAGCGGGTGATGGGGGAGCTTCTGTCGCTCGGGATCGACCGGCGGACCCTGATCGTCGCGTTCGGCGGCGGCATCGCCGGGGATCTCGCCGGGTTCGTGGCGGCTTCCGCCTTGCGCGGGCTGGATTTCGTGCAGATCCCGACGACGCTTCTGTCCCAGGTCGACAGCTCGGTCGGCGGCAAGACCGGGATCAACACCCCGCAAGGGAAGAATCTGGTCGGCGCCTTTCACCAGCCCAAGCGGGTGCTGATCGACATCGGGGTTCTGGACTCCCTGCCGCGCCGGGAGCTGCTGGCCGGCTACGCCGAGGTGGTGAAATACGGTGCCATCGGCGATCTCGAATTCTTCGAATGGCTCGAGGGGCATGGACGCGCCCTGCTGGACGGCGACCCGGCCGCCAGACGGGAGGCGATCGTGCGATCCTGTGCCGCCAAGGCGGCCGTGGTGATCGCCGACGAACGGGAGAGCAGCGGACAGCGCGCCCTGCTGAATTTCGGCCACACCTTCGGTCACGCTCTGGAGGCGATGGCGGGCTATGACGGCTCGCTGGTGCATGGTGAGGGCGTGGCGGTCGGGATGTCGGTCGCGGCGCGCTATTCGGCGAAACTGGGTCTGTGCCCGGGTCAGGATGCCGAACGGCTGGTGGCGCATCTGCGCGCCGTTGGGCTGCCGACCGAGCTGGATGATGTGAACCCGGAGCGAAGCTGGGATGCGGATGCGTTGTTGGGCCACATGACCAAGGATAAGAAAGTTCAGGACGGCCGCATCGTGTTCGTGCTCTTAGAGGCCCTGGGACGGGCGGTGGTCAAGAAAGACGCCGACCCGGATCTGGCGCGCCGGATGCTGGACCGCTCGGTCACAGCAGGTGCTGCATAAGACGGACGGATGATGGACCTCGACTTTGACCTTTTGCTGACCGGCGGCGCGATCCTGATTCTGATCGTTCTGTCCGGCTTCTTCTCCGGCTCCGAGACGGCCCTGACCGCCACGCGGGAAGCGCGGCTGTCGCAGCAGGCCCGCAAGGGCAGCCGGGCGGCCCAGATCGTGGTCGATCTCAAGCACCGCAGCGACACGCTGATCGGCGCCATTCTGATCGGCAACAACATCGTCAACATCTTTGCTTCCGCACTCGCGACCAGCGCGCTGATCCGGATCTTCGGAGAGAGCGGGGTGGTCTATGCCACCATCGGTATGACGGTGCTGGTGGTGATCTTCGCCGAGGTGCTGCCGAAGACCGTGGCGATCAACAACCCGGATCGGGTGGCGCTGGGTGTGGCGCCGATGATCCGGTTCGTGGTGCTGGTGCTCAGCCCGTTCACCGCGGCGGTCCAGTTCGTGGTCCGGGCGGTCTTGCGCCCGTTCGGGGTGCGGGCCGAAGCCGGTCTCGGACATGACGAACGCGAAGAGGAGCTGCGCGGCCTGATCGAGATGCATGCGGGCGCCGGCAAGGAGGTCGACCACGAGCGGGCCATGCTGCGGAGCATTCTCGATCTCGGGGATGTGGAGGTGGCCGATATCATGAGCCACCGGCGCAATGTGCGGATGCTGGACGCGGATCAGCCGCTTGACAGCCTGTCGGACGAGGCTCTGGACAGCCAGTTCTCGCGCCTGCCGCTGTATCGGGGCGATCAGGACAACATCGTCGGAATCCTGCACGTGAAGGTTCTGCTGCGGGCGATTCGGGCCCATGGCGGCAAGACCCCCGAGGATCTGGACATCGTGGCCGCTGCCTCGCCGCCCTGGTTCATCCCGGACACCACCACCCTGCTGGATCAGCTCCAGAGCTTCCGCGAACGGCGCGAGCATTTCGCGGTTGTGATCGACGAGTACGGCAGCTTCATGGGGGTGGTGACCCTGGAAGACATTCTCGAGGAGATCGTTGGCGATATTCTCGACGAGCACGACGTTCAGTTCGCCGGTGTGCGTCCGCAGCCCGACGGGTCCTATCTGGTGAACGGAACGGTGACCATCCGGGACCTGAACCGGGAATTCGAATGGAACCTGCCGGACGAGGAGGCGGCCACCATCGCCGGTCTGGTGCTGCACGAAGCCCGGCGCATTCCGGATGTGGGCCAGGAATTCTCCTTCCACGGCTTCCGTTTCCGGATCCTGCGGCGCCAGCGCAACCAGATCACCCTGCTCCGGCTGACCGCCCTGTCGCCTGCGGGCGACGGCGGTTAACCTGCCGCTCAAGGGGATTCCCCTGAAGAAAACCTGGGAGACTGCAATGCCCGTCCTGACGCCCCCGGTGGACCGAGACCTTGTCCACGACCGCACGATCGTCTGTCGCGGCTGGCGCCGGTCCGACGGTAACTGGGACATTGAAGGCCATCTGGTCGACACCAAGACCTACGGGTTCCCGAACGAGTTCCGCGGACAGGTCCATGCCGGTGAGCCGATCCACGACATGTGGCTGCGGCTGACGATCGATGCCGACATGACCATCGTCGGCTCGGAGGCGGCGACGGCCGCGGGGCCCTTTCCGATCTGTCCGGACGTCAATCCGAATTTCGAGCGGCTGATCGGCCTGCAGATTGGGCCGGGCTGGCGGCGGGCGATCCGGGAGCGTCTCGGCGGGGTAGAAGGCTGCACCCATCTGGTCGAGCTGCTTGGACCCTTGGCGACCACGGCCTACCAGACGATCTACGGCGAGAAGGCCCGCGCCCGGCGGGAGGCGGAGGCGCGGGGCGAAACCGCACCGTCCCCGGACGGCACCGACAGCGATGCAGCCGGCAAGCGTCCGCGGCCCCGGCTGCTGAACTCGTGCCACGCCTTCTCGGATACCGGTCCGGTGGTCGCGAGGCTGTTTCCTGATTGGTATCAGGGCCCGGACAGCTAGGGTCCAGACACCGGTTCGGGATTTGCTTTTCTGGCCTGCGCAATCCGGGGCTTCGGCCGTGAAACCGGGCGGTATAAAAGGTCAGTCCGGCGCGGGGTCCTGACCGTCGACGGCGCGGTCGGCGATCACCTTGTCCAAGACCCAGCCGGCCAACGAGGCGCCCTTCAATTGGACGCTCCGTATCGTACCGCAGTCGCTGTCACCGTCGCTCCTGTCGGATTGCGGTCGCTCGTACTCCCATACCAGCCGCCGGAAATAGGCGATGATGAAGACACGGGTTGCCGAGGTGAGCCCGATTGTCGAGGCAAGGTTCGTTCGTCTCTCATCAATCTGCGTGCATAGATTGTTTATTGTGACGCCCTCCCGGGCCGCTATTTCCTCAATCGCGTTCCACATTTGCGGCTCCAGGCGCATGGAGGTGCGCTTGTTCCCGACCGTCACATTGCGGCTTTCCAATGTAGAGTTATGTTCTGGTTGGGTGGTCAATACGCCCTCTATGCTCCGCTCGCGAGGCAGGCGTCACGATTTTGACACCCGTTCTAATAGCAATGCCACCATTCCAGGGCGTTCGCAACCATATAAAGTTTATCCATACAAAAATCTATTTTAAGTTGTAAAGACGATTTTCGACCCGCAGCATAAGCCTCTGATCAGCTAGCGAGATTGCTCATCCGGCGTCTTTAGCTCCAAGGCCAGTGCATGTACCTGGGTGGCCAATTCCTCCTGCAGTGCGGCGTGCACCAATCGGTGGCGGTCAACGCGGGATTTTCCCATAAAGAGTGTGGACGTCACGCGGACCCTGAAATGTGTCTCGCCCCCAGGCCGCCAGCCTGAATGTCCGGCATGCTTGTGAGATTCGTCCTCGATCTCCAGTTCCGAAGGGGCGAGGGCAGCGGTCAGTTTGGACTTGATGGACTCGGCGACCGTCATGTTGAGACCTTACTTTGTCGGTTCCTGTGGAATCACTCCGTACGCCACCTTATACCCGGAAAACGCACCGGAAGGTCGGTGGCGGTTCGGCGATGCGAGACTCACGGCGAATCCGGGTAGCTGTGTCGATCCGACCTCTGGACAATCCGGAGGCCGCAGTTAGGTTCATACCGGAGATGTGGACAGTGCGCCGTAGCGGTGCAAGCTGACCATCTGGAGATCGGGCTTCTGCGTGGCGATCGACGCCCACCGGGAACGCGAGCCGAGCAAGTCGAGTGAGGGCGGCCGTCAAATGCGCAAGAGCAGCGCAAAACCCATCGATCCCCCGAACTACGGACCGGAACGGGCGATCCGCAGATGTGACGTGCCGGACTGCGTCGCCGAGGGGGAGTTCCGCGCGCCGAAGACCCGAAATCGGCTCAATGATTATTTCTGGTTCTGCCTTGAACATGTGCGGGAATATAACAAATCCTGGAACTACTACGCGGATATGAGCGAGGACGAGGTGGAGACCGACATCCGGAGATCCACCACCTGGGATCGCCCGACATGGCCGTTCGGAGCGCGGGAGGGGCAGGCAAATCGGTCTCAGGCCTATCGCATGAAGGACTCCTTCGGCTTCTTCGATGATGATGAGGAAGAGGCCGGAGACAGGCCGCGCGGCGACGCCAGACGGCCGAAGACGCAGACCGCCGAAGCGAAAGCGGTGGAGGTCATGGGCCTTGAACCGCCCCTGACGCTCGAACGGTTGAAGCGGCGCTACAAGGAACTGGTGAAGCTGCACCATCCGGACGCGAACGGCGGTGACAAGGACGCCGAGGAGCGGCTGAAACACATCAACGAGGCCTATGCGACATTGCGGCGGTTTTTCGGGTAGAACTTGACCTTGCCCAATCTGGGCGGTACCTCCGACCGGTTCAGCTTTTTCAGACTGGCCCAAGCCAAAGCAGAAGACGACGAGCACTCCGACACGCGCGCCCCTTTTCTAATGGACAGGACGACACTCCATGGCCGACGACGAACGCAAGCCCGCCCACCACATCGCAGCGCCCGATACCGAGATCTCGGCGCGCGAAACGTTCGGCATCGACGTGGACATGATGGTCCCGGCCTTTTCCGAGCGCAGCGAGTACGTTCCGACCCTCGATCCGACCTATCTGTTCGATCGCGACACGACGCTGGCGATCCTCGCGGGCTTCGCGAAGAACCGGCGGGTGATGATCCAGGGCTACCACGGCACCGGTAAATCGACCCATATCGAGCAGGTCGCGGCGCGGCTGAACTGGCCCTGTATCCGGGTCAACCTGGACAGCCATGTCAGCCGGATCGATCTGATCGGCAAGGATCAGATCGTGATCCGCAACGACCGGCAGGTGACCGAGTTCCGGGAAGGCATCCTGCCCTGGGCCTTGCAGAACCAGGTCGCCCTGGTGTTCGACGAATACGACGCCGGCCGCGCCGATGTGATGTTCGTGATCCAGCGCGTGCTCGAGGTCGAAGGCAAGCTGACCCTGCTCGACACCAGCAAGGTGATCCACCCGAACAAGAGCTTCCGGCTGTTCGCGACCGCCAACACGGTCGGCCTGGGCGACACCACCGGGCTCTATCACGGCACCCAGCAGATCAACCAGGGCCAGATGGACCGCTGGAGCATCGTGACCACGCTGAACTACCTGCCGCACGACGCCGAGGTCGGGATCGTCAAGGCGAAGGTCGCGTCCTTCGCCACCGACGAAGGCGAGAAGATCATCTCCAAAATGGTCGCCTGCGCCGATCTGACCCGGGCCGGTTTCGTCGCCGGCGATATCTCCACCGTCATGTCGCCGCGTACGGTGATCACCTGGGCGGAGAACACGGAGATCTTCGGAGGCGACGTCCAACTGGCCTTCCGTCTGACCTTCCTGAACAAATGCGACGAGACGGAGCGGACGATCGTGGCGGAGTATTTCCAGCGCTGCTTCGGCGAAGAGATAACCGATCTGGGCGTCAAGGCGGCCTGATCGGGGCTGATCCCCCTCCGGGATCGACCTCCCTAGAGCTACACGAGAGCGGAAGACGATCTGGGCGATGCGGCGCAATCAACCCGAAGATCCGGCCTACGAAGACTTCAAGCGGTCCACGGCTGCCTGCATGCGGGCGATTTCCGGGGAGAAGGAGCTTGAGGTCACCTATGGCTCCGAGGTCGCGACCGCCGGAACCGGCCGGGCACGGCTGCCGGCCCCGCCGCGCGATCTGGCGCGGGAGGACCTGGCGCGCATCCGCGGGGAGTCCGATGCCCTGGCATTGCGGATGCGCCATCACGATGCCGAGGTGCACGCCCGCGCGATGCCGAGCAGCCAGGCGGCGCGCGATATTTTCGAGGCGGTCGAGCAGGCACGGGTCGAGGCGATCGGTGCCCGCCGTATGGACGGTGTCGCCGAGAATCTGGGCGCCGCTCTCGACGAGAAATTTCGCCGCAAGGGGATCGAGCGGGCCGAGAAGGACGATGTCAGCCTGGTCGACGTGATGAGCCTGCTGGCGCGGGAAGCGCTGTCGGGCTCGGCCCCGCCGGACTGCGCGAGCCGGGTGGTCGATCTGTGGCGCCCCTGGGTGCAGTCCAAGATCGGCGGCGACCTGGAGGCGCTGGCCAGCCACCTGCACGATCAGGACGCCTTCGCCGACATCACCCGTCAGCTGATCCAGGATCTGGATCTGGAGATCGGCGACGAGGGCATGGCCGATGACGACGCCTCGGAGGCCGAGGGCGAGGACGACGGCGGCGATGTCGACGAGACGAGCGACGGCGGCACCCGCGGGTCGAGCGACGACGGCACCGATATGGAGAGCATCCCGTCGGAGATGCAGGCCGGCGACGAGACCGCCGACGGCGAAGAAGTCTCGGACATGGATATGGAGCCGGGCTCCGGCGACGAGGACCCGGGCAATCCGGGCTCGCCGATTCACCCGAATCTCGACGGCCGCAACTGGCAGGACAAGGTTTACCAGGCGTTCTGCACCGAATACGACGAGGTCGTGCAGGCCGATGAACTGTGCGATCCGGACGAACTCGCCCGCCTGCGCACCCTGCTGGATCAGCAGTTGGGCCATCTGCAGGGCGTGATCGGCAAGCTCGCCAACCGGCTGCAGCGTCGCCTGATGGCACAGCAGAACCGGTCCTGGGAGTTCGATCTGGACGAGGGCATCCTGGATGCCGGACGGCTGTCCCGGGTGGTCACCGCGCCGCTGTTCCCGCTGTCCTACAAGATCGAACGGGATACCGAGTTCCGCGATACCGTCGTCACCCTGCTGATCGACAATTCCGGGTCCATGCGCGGCCGTCCGATCACCATCGCCGCGATCGCCGCCGACATTCTGGCGCGCACGCTGGAGCGCTGCGGCGTGAAGGTCGAGATCCTGGGCTTCACCACCCGGGCCTGGAAGGGCGGGTCGTCCCGCGAGAAATGGATCTCCGGCGGCAAGCCGCAGAATCCGGGACGGCTGAACGACCTGCGCCATATCGTCTACAAGAGTGCCGACGCCCCCTGGCGGCGGGCCCGCAAGTCGCTGGGGCTCATGCTGCGGGAAGGTATTCTGAAGGAGAACATCGACGGCGAGGCGCTGATGTGGGCGCATCAGCGTCTGTTGGCGCGGCCCGAGGAGCGTCGGATCCTGATGGTGATCTCCGACGGTGCGCCGGTCGACGACAGCACCCTGTCGGTCAATCCGGGCAATTATCTCGAGAAGCATCTGCGCGATGTGATCCGCTATATCCAGGACCGCTCGCCGGTCGAGCTGGTGGCGATCGGCATCGGCCACGATGTCACCCGCTACTACCAGCGGGCGGTGACGATCGTGGATGCGGAACAGCTGGGCGGCACCATGATGGAACAGCTGGCCTCCCTGTTCGACGAAGATCGAAAGGGTGCGCGCGGCAAGGGACGCCGACTCTGATCCTGTCTTCAGGCTGCACGGCCTGCATGGGACCGCCGATGACGATCTCGTGGCTTTGATCCGCCGAAGATCGGCGTTAGTCTGCTAGCTCATCTGGTCCGGTCGTCGGAGTGAGCCCGTGAAAACCCGAATCCGTTTTGTTTTTCTGAGCTTTGTGCTGTGCGCGCTCGGTCTCGCACCGAGTGGCCTGTTGGCACGTTCCGCTGCGGCTGAGCCGCTGGAACTGGTGATTCTCCACGTCAACGATTGGGACATGCTGGAAGCGGACGATGGCGCCGGTGGGGCCGCCAAGATCGTCTCGACCATCCGTCGGGAGCGCGCCGATGCGATTGCGGACGGGGCCGCGACCCTGACCACGTTCGGCGGCGACATGATTTCGCCCTCGCTCCTGTCGTCTTTCGACAAGGGCGCGCATATCATCACGCTGGCGAACCGGATGGGATTCGATGCCGCGGTTCTGGGAAATCACGAATTCGATTTCGGGCCGCGCCCGCTGGCAGCCCGGATCAAGGAATCCAATTTCCCCTGGTTGAGCGCCAACATCACGAACAAGGGCGAGCTCGGCTTTCCCGGTGCCAAACGCCGGTTGATCAGGGAGATCGGGGGCTACAAGATCGGAATCATCGGACTGACCACGGTCCACACGCCGATCGCCTCGAGCCCGGGCCCGACCCTGGGCTTCGAGGACACGACCGTGATCGCGACGGCCATGGCGGCGGAGATGAAGGCCGAGGGTGTCGACCTGATCATCGCCCTCAGCCACCAGGACCTCTCGGAGGACCGGCAGATGCTGCGGGCGGTGCCGGACATCGATGTGGTCCTGGGCGGCCACGACCATTGGGGGGTGGCGCTTTTTGACGGGCGCCAGGTCGTCCTCAAGGCGGGCTCTCAAGGCTCCCTGGTCGGACGGCTCAAGCTGTTCATCGACCGGACGGACAGCGCCGGCGGCGCCGGTTCCGTGGTCTGGACGCCGGATCTCAGCCTGATCTCCACACGGGACGTCGCACCCGACCCGGCGACGGCGGCCGAGGTCACCAATCTGTTGGCCAAGCTGGACACCGAACTGGAAAAGCCGGTCGGCACGGTCGGTGTCGATCTGGACACCCAGCGCGCCTCGGTGCGGGGCCGGGAGACGGTGTTCGGAAACATCGTCGCCGACGCCATGCGCAAGGCGACCGAGTCCGATATCGGGGCGACCAACGGGGGCGGTATCCGGGGCGATACGACCTATGCCCGGGGGGGCGAGATGACCCGGCGGACCATCCTGACCGAACTGCCGTTCGGCAATCGCACGCTCAAGCTGCGGGTGACAGGCACGACGATCCTGGAGATGCTCGAGAATGCGGTCTCGGATGTCGAGAACGGGGCCGGCCGGTTCCTGCAGGTCTCCGGTCTCAAGTTCGCCTACGCTCCGACCGCGCCGTCTGGGCAGCGGGTCCGGACCGTCACGGTCGGCGGCAAAGCGCTGGAGCCGAACAGGTCCTATACCCTGGCCACCAACGAGTTCCTGGCGCGGGGGGGCGACGGCTACACGATGCTGGCGGAGGTGCCGCGCCTCATCGATGTGGCCAGCGCCCGGCTGATGGCCAATCAGGTGATCGAGGCGATCGAGGCGGCGGGAACCGCCACCGGCTCGATCGAAGGTCGGATCAAGACGGTCGACTGAGGCCGGATCGGGGCGCGGTGGGAACGACTGCCGCTCCGCCGTGCCTATAGACCGCCGGGTCCCTTTGGCTACACTCGCCGGGACCCAACGCGGTTGAAACATCAGACTCTGGGAGGATTTCCATGCTGCTCGACGTTCGCACCTATACCTGCCGCCCCGGCACCATCAACAAGCACCTCGAAGTCTATGAGCAATTCGGCAAGGCGGCGCAGGCCAAGCATCTCGGCGAGCCGCTGATGTACGCCAAGTGCGAGACCGGCAACCCGAACGAGTACATGCACATCTGGGTCTACGACAGTGCGGGCGACCGGGAAGCCAAGCGGGCCGCCATGTGGAAGGATCCGGACTGGCTCAAGTACACCCAGGAGAGCGCCAAGCTCGGCGCCCTTGAGAAGCAGGAGAACAAGCTGTTCACCCCTGTGAGCTTCTACCCGCTCAAGCGCTGATCCGTCGGCGCCACACGGTGGAAGGGGACGCGCCGGGTGCGCGTCCTTTTTCGTTTGTGCGCCGCTCGGGACCCGGACCGTCGGAGGTCAGAGTCGAAGGCTGCGCGCGTCGTCGATGCAGCGGATCGCCATCGGCTGGCTGCGGCCGCGCACCTCGATCTCCGTGCCGCGTCCGGTCTCGGGTGCCAGTCCGGAGGCTGAGACCAGGGCCTCGCTGACGATCAGCTGCACCTGCTCGTCCTTGGTCAGCCCCTCCAGGCGGCTTGCGGTGTTCACCGTGTCGCCGACGGCGGTCAGCCCGCGCACCGTGCCGTATCCCATCTCGCCCACGATACAGGGCCCGACATGCAGGCCGATCCCGATCCGTAGGGGCGTGTCCAGGTCACCGGCGAGGCTCTGGTTCAACTCGATCAGCCGTTCCGACATCGCCTTGGCGGCGGCCAGCGCCTGCCGGCTGCCGCTGCTCCGGTCGCCGTCGACCCCGAACAGCGCCATGATTCCGTCGCCGATGAACTTGTCGAGCCGACCGCCGGAGCCCTCGATCGCGGCCCCCATCTCGGCGAAATACCGGTTCAGGATGAACACCACGTCATAGGGCAGGCGCTGTTCGGAGATCGTTGTGAAGCCTCGGATGTCGGCGAACAGCACGGCGATGTCCAGTTCCCGTCCATGCAGATAGCTCGGGCCGCCGCGGGCCGCACCGGTGTCCGAGTGGGGCGGCAGCAGCGGGGTCACCTCCAACCCGTCGATCACCGGGGTCTGGCAGGCCAGGCGCACATTCGGGGGCGCGCCGATCCGCTGCAGGACCTTCGCCTCCGCCTCGCTCGGCGGCTGCAGGCGGTCCAGTCCCGCGCCGATCCGGACCCGGCAGGTCGAGCAGCGGCCGCGCCCGCCGCAGACGCTGGCATGGGGGATGTCCTGGAGTCGGCTGATCTCCAGGATGGTCTGTCCCTTGGTGGCGCGGACCACTTCGCCGGTGCCGTAGCGCAGGGTCAGGCTGCGCCGGCGATGGTGATAGCTGCCGCGGAGTCCGTTGGCGACGAACGCACCGAGGACCAGCAGGAGATAGCCGATCCGGGCGTCGTCGATCAGCCCGAACATCTCGGTGTTTTCCGAGGCGTCGGGACGTTTCATTCGGGCCGCCTCCCGGTCCGCCCAGCCCGGCTGCTCGGCGCGCTGCCGGATTTCCATGCCGGACGCGACGAATCCCGACAGGGCCAGGGTCGGCACGATCACCGCGATCGCCAGGGCCGGGCCGTGGGCGCGCTGATACCAGCCCTTGAACTGCAGCCAGAAATGCAGGCCGATGCAGCCGTGGGTCCATGCGACGATCAGGGCCACGGCCTGCTTGAATGCCAGTTCAGGGGCAAGGACCCACATCGTGTGCAGGGTGGAAATGTAGTCGGAGCCGGCGGCGTACATCTCATAGGCGCCGCGGGTCGCGATCACGTGGTCGATGAGCAGCAGCGGGATCGCCAGACCCAGCACAAGCTGGGCGATCTCGGGCGGCCACATGTCGCGGAACCTGTCGCGCAGGATCACCGCGCGCAGGGCGATCGTCACGTGCACCGTGACTGCGCCGTACAAAAGCACGGTTCCCGGCAGCGGTGCCCAGAGCTGGAGAAAACCGGCGAACGCGGTCTGCATCGCCTCGATCGACCACAGGCCGAGGGCGTGGTTGAGCAGGTGGGTGGTGACATAGGCGAACAGGATCAGTCCGGAGGCCAGTCGGCCGACGGAGATCCATCCGGTCCAGGCGTCTCCGGGTGCGTCATCCGTTCTGTCGGCCGCCATCGGGGGACCCCCTTTTCCGTCTCGACCAAAGCCATTCCGACGCCACAGTTGGCGGTTTCCATGTCCGATACGGCCAATCCCCGAGTAGAGACTTGAATTTCTGTGGGAAATCAATAAATCTCCGGCGCTCGGCTGACATTTGTAACGACACAAACAGGGAGTCCGCGACATGACGGATGCCCTTTCCATTCGTGGCCTGGTCAAACGCTTCGGCGGGAAAACCGCCGTCGACGGATTGAGCTTCGATGTGGGCACGGGAGAGGTGCTCGGGTTTCTGGGACCGAACGGTGCCGGGAAGTCGACCACCATGAAGATGATCTGCGGGTTTCTGGCGCCGACCGCCGGGACCGTGTTCGTCTGCGGCGATGACGTGACCACCGACCCGATCGCCGCGAAATCGCGCATCGGCTATCTGCCCGAGGGCGCGCCCGCCTATCCCGACATGACCGTGACCGGTTTTCTGGATTTCATCGGCGCGATCCGGAACTTCGACGGCGCGGCACGGCGCGAGCGGGTGGAGTCGGCGATGGCGGCGACCAAGCTGGAAGAGGTCGCCCATCAGCCGATCGAGACCCTGTCCAAGGGGTTCAAACGGCGGGTCGGTCTGGCGCAGGCTTTGCTGCACGATCCGGAGATCTTGATTCTGGACGAGCCGACCGACGGTCTGGATCCGAACCAGAAATTCGAGGTCCGGCGTCTGATCACCGAAATGGCCCATCGCAAGACCATCGTGATCTCGACCCATATCCTGGAAGAGGTGGACGCGGTTTGCACCCGCGCCATGATCATCGCGCGCGGCCGGATCCTGGCCGACGGCACGCCGGCGGAGCTCAAGAAACGCTCGGCCACCGGCAATATGGACGAGGTGTTTCGGGAGATCACGCTCGGTGCCGCCCAGCCTGTGGAGGCGTCCGTTGCGTAACATCGCGATCATCACCAGGCGCGAGCTGGCGGCCTATTTCGCGACCCCGCTCGCCTATATCTTCATCGTGATCTTTCTGGTGCTGGCGGGCGCGCTGACCTTCTTCATGGGCGGGCTGCTGCAGCGCGGTCAGGCCGACCTTCAGCCGTTCTTCACCTTCCATCCCTGGCTCTACCTGTTCCTGGTCCCGGCCCTGTCGATGCGGCTGTGGGCGGAGGAACGGCGGTCCGGCACGATCGAACTGTTCCTCACCCTGCCGGTGCGCATGATCGACGCGGTCCTGGGCAAGTTTCTGGCGGCCTGGGCGTTCACCGCGATCGCGCTGGCGCTGACCTTCCCGCTCTGGGTGACGGTGAACCTGCTGGGCGATCCGGATAACGGCGTGATCCTGGCCTCCTATATCGGCTCCCTGCTGATGGCGGGGGCCTTCCTGGCGGTGGGGGCGATGATTTCGGCCACCACCAAGAACCAGGTGATCGCCTTCGTGGTCACCACGGCGGTGCTGTTCGTCTTCACGCTGGCCGGGACCGAGCTGGTGCTGGAAAGCGTGCGCGGCTGGGCCCCGGCGATCGTGGTCGATATCGTCGCCAGTTTCGGATTTCTCTCCCATTTCCAGTCGATCTCGCGCGGCGTGATCGATCTCCGGGACGCGATCTTCTTCGGCAGCGTGATTGCCGCGGCCCTCTACGCCAACGCCCTGATCGTCGATCTGAAAAAGGCGGAGTGAGCATGGCAACGCAAGACGATGCAGAAATGATCGCGCAGGGCGTCCCCGACGGGGACCATCAGGGGAAGCTGACCGGGATGGCCCTGGCGCTGCTTGCCGTGCTGTTCGTGGCAGGCAACATCCTGGTGGCCTTCGCCCTGCCGGCGGAGCGGATCGACCTGACCGAGGACAAGCTCTACACGGTCTCTCCGGCGACCGAGACGATCCTTCAAGGTCTGGAAGAGCCGGTCACCCTGAAGTTCTATTTCTCGACCCGGCTGGGCACCCAGCTTCCGAATTTCGACGTGTATGCCGAGCGGGTTCTGGATCTGCTGCGGGAATACCGGGACCTGTCGGACGGGATGATCAAGCTGGAGGTCTACGACCCGGAACCGTTCAGCACGCTGGAGGACCGGGCCGTCTCCGCCGGGCTGCAGGCGGTGCCTTTGGAGGGGGTCGAGGGCAATGTGTTCTTCGGCCTGGTCGGCACCAATCTGACCGATGACCAACTGGTGATCCCGTTCATCCAGGCCGAACGGGAATCTCTGCTGGAATTCGACATCAGCCAGATGATCCACAGCCTGTCCGACCCGATCTCTCCCAAGGTCGGCCTGATGAGCTGGCTGTCGATCAATTCCGATGTCCGGATGGGCCAGGGCGGCCGGCCGGAAAACATTCCACCGAAAATGGCCGTGAAGGCGCTCCATGACGCCTTCGATCTGGTCGATATTCCGACCGATGCCCAGAAGATCCCCGAGGATATCGAGCTGCTGGTGATCGTGCATCCGCGGATCGTGCCGGACCGCACCCTGTTCGCGATCGATCAGTTCGTGTTGCGCGGCGGCAAGACGGTGGTGTTCGTCGACCCGATGTCGGAACTGCAGAATCTGGAACTGGGCCCGCAATACGCCGGAACCACCGCCAGCGAGTTGGAGACTCTGTTCTCGACCTGGGGCGTGTCCGTGCCGACCGATACGGTCGTCGGCGACAGGTTCGCCGCCCGCAGGATCGGCAGCTCCAGCGGCCAGGGATTCGTGACCTACGTGCCGTGGCTGCTGTTGCGGGGACCGAACCTGGACAAGGACTCCCCGCTCACCTCCCATCTCGACAGCCTGGCGGTCGCGACCGCCGGTCGGATCGAGCTGGCCGAGGATGCGGCTGTCACATTGGAGCCCCTGGTGACCGCCTCGCCGGGCTCCACCCTGTTCCCGGTCGAGCAGATCGACGCGATCCGGCCGAAGCCGGAGCCGCTGCTGGCGAGCTATCAGGCCGGCTCCGAGCGGTTCGTGATCGCCGGCTTCCTGCGCGGCGCGGTGCCGACCTCCTTCCCCGGTGGCCAGCCGCCGGTCGAAGAGGGGGATGTGGCGGGGCCGGATTCCTCATTCGAGACGGTGCTGACCGAATCGCGTGGGCCGATCGAGGTGCTGGTGGTGGCGGATACCGATCTGCTGGACGACCGGTTCTGGACCCAGATCCGGGAGTTCTACGGGCGTCGGGTTTCGGTGCCGACGGCGGGCAACGGCGACTTCGTGGTGAACGCGGTCGACGCGCTCACCGGGTCGTCGGATCTCTTGGGGCTGCGGGGCCGTGGCTCGTCCTACCGGCCGTTCGAGGTGATCGAGCAGATCAAACGGGATGCGGATCGCCGCTTCCAGTCGAAGGAGCAGGAGCTCCGCAAGACCCTCGAAGAGACGGAGCAGAAGCTGAAGGCCCTGCGGGAACGCAGCGCGGGTGCCGGCGGCCAGGCCGGAGCGGTGCCTGCCGCCCTGACCGAGGAGGAGCGGCAGCAGATCTCCGACTACCAGCGCCAGATCCTGAAGCTGCGGGCCGATCTGCGCGCGGTGCAGCGGTCGCTGCGGGAAGAGGTCGAGCAATTGGAGACCAAGGTCCTGTTCGCCAATATCGTCGCCATGCCCCTGGTGGTCGCCTTCGTCGCCATCCTGATCGCCGCCTGGCGCGCCATGCGCCGTCGGCGCCGGGCGATGGTCGCCGACAGTTGAGCCGCAACAGGGCCGTGAGGAGCATCCGATGATCAACCGTCGTACCGTTACCGTGCTGGGGTCTCTGGCCCTCCTCACGAGCATCGGAGCCGGCTTGGCCGTGTCCTACGAATTGCTGGAAGCCCGCCGGACCGTCTCGTCTGAACCGGCGTTTCCGGCCATGGACAGCGATATGGAAGGCGTCAACGTCATCCAGCTCAAACGGGCCGACGGCAGCGAAACCGGCACCGTGACGCTGGCGAAGACCGGGGACGGCTGGATCGTCGAGGAGCGTGACGGTTACCCCGCACGGGCCGAGTGGGTCCGCGAACTGCTGTTCGATCTGAGCCAGTTGCAGCTGATCGAGGAGAAGACCGCGGAGCCCAGAAAGTTCGACCGGCTCAATCTGATGGACGTGGCGCAGAACGGGTCAAACTCGACCCGCCTCGTCGTCTCCACGGCGGAAGGCGATACGCTGGTCGACGCGCATTTCGGCAAGACCCGGGACAGCGCGTCCGGCGGCGATCCGATGATCTATCTGCGGCGGACCGACGAGCACCAGACCTATCTCGCGGAAGGCGAGCTGAACCTGCGGCAGGGAC
>JANSYC010000036.1 GCA_024742605.1 Alphaproteobacteria bacterium
CGATCAAGAGCGTGAATGCGCTCAGCCATTACACCGACTGGACGATCGGGCACGTGCATTCGGGCGCCCTCGGATGGGTCGGGATGATTTCCTTTGGAGCCATGTACTTCCTGGTGCCCAAGCTGTGGGGCCGTGCGCGGCTTTACTCGCTGCGGATGGTGAACTGGCACTTCTGGCTGGCGACCGTCGGAATCGCCATCTACGCGGCTGTCATGTGGGTATCCGGCATCATGCAGGGCCTGATGTGGCGTGAATACGATGCCGAGGGTTTCCTGGTCTATTCGTTCGCCGAAACTGTGGCCGCGATGCATCCGTTCTACGCGATGCGCACCGTAGGAGGCCTGCTCTATCTCGCGGGTGGTCTGGTGATGGTCTTCAACATCTGGATGACGATCCGTGGTCACGAGAGGCAGGAACGGCCGCTCGACACGTTTGTCACGCAACCGGCCTGAGGAGGGCTGAGCCATGTCATTTCTTGATCGGCACAGCCGGATCGAAACCAACGCGACCTTGCTCCTGGTTCTGTCGCTTGTGGTTGTCGCGATCGGCGGCATCGTCGAGATCGCCCCGCTGTTCTACCTGAAGAACACGATCGAGAAGGTCGAGGGGATGCGTCCTTATTCGCCGCTCGAACTCAAGGGTCGGGAGATCTATCAGCGCGAAGGCTGCTATGTCTGCCACAGCCAGATGATCCGGCCCTTCCGGGACGAGGTGGAGCGCTACGGCCACTACTCGTTGGCAGCGGAGAGCATGTACGACCATCCGTTTCAGTGGGGCTCCAAACGAACCGGCCCGGATCTGGCCCGGATTGGTGACCGCTACTCGAACGACTGGCATGTCCAGCATCTGATCGAACCGCGCTCGATGGTTCCGGAATCGATCATGCCCAGCTACAGCTTTCTCCTCGAGTCCAAGCTCGACACCGGATATCTGGAGCAGCATCTGCAGGCCAATCAGATGGTCGGCGTGCCCTACACAGAGGAGATGGTGGAGAGTGCCACCGCCGATCTTCTGGCGCAGGCCGATCCCGAGGCCGATTGGGACGGGCTGCTTGCCCGCTACCCGAAGGCCAAAGTGGGCGATTTTGATGGCCAGCCGGACCGTCTGACCGAGATGGACGCCCTGATCGCCTACCTGCAGATGCTCGGGACGCTGGTCGATTTCAGCGTCTACGAAGCCGACGCCAACTTCCGGTAAGGGGATTCCGATGGATTACGACAGCCTGCGCCACGCCGCCGACAGTTGGGGGCTTCTCTACCTGTTTGGCATTTTCGTTTTGGCGGTCCTGATCGCCTTCCGACCCGGCAGCCGGCGCAAAGCCGACGAAGCCGCGCGGATTCCGTTGAAGGAGGATTGAGATGGCGGAGAAAAAGGACATCGATCCCGTCAGCCAGGTGGAGACCACCGGCCATGAATGGGACGGCATCAAGGAGCTTAACAATCCCTTGCCGAAATGGTGGCTCTACACTTTCTACGCCTGCATCGCCTTCGCAGCGGCCTATTCCGTGTATTACCCGGCCATACCGCTGATCGAAGGGGCGACCACTGGTATTGGTGGATACTCGAGCCGGGCCGAGCTGCAGGCGGAACTCACCGAACTCAGCGCATCGCGCAGCGGGCTCGTCGAGAGAATCGCCTCTCTGGAGGTCTCCGAGATCCAGAAGGACGGCGAGCTGCGCCGGTTTGCGATTGCTGGGGGCGAGTCGGCCTTCAAGGTCTACTGTTCGCAATGCCACGGTTCCGGGGCGCAAGGGGCTCCTGGCTATCCGAACCTGAACGACGATGCCTGGATCTGGGGCGGGTCGACCGAACAGATCCGCGCGACCATCGCCCATGGGGTGCGCTACGAGGACGATCCGGACACACGGTGGTCTGAAATGCCGGCCTTCGGGCGGGACGGCCTGCTGAGCCGGGATCAGATCGTCGCGGTCACGCAATACGTCCTCAGCCTGTCGGACGGTGCGACCGACCCGACGGTGGTCGAGGACGGGGCCACAGTCTACGCCGAGAACTGCGCCGCCTGCCATGGCAACCGGGCTCTGGGCGATCGGCAGATCGGCGCGCCCAATCTGCGGGACGCGATCTGGCTTTACGGCGGCGGCGCGGACGATATCTACGCCCAGATCCAGCAGCCGAAGCACGGGGTGATGCCCGGGTGGCAGTCGCGTCTCGGAGATGTGACGGTCAAGCAGCTGACGCTTTACATTCACTCGCTCGGCGGAGGGGAGTAGTCCGTCATGAGCCCATCGGACGCGGTGCGAGAGGGGAGCCCGGATCTGCCGGAGCAGTTGGATGTCGAGGCGATCAATCGCCGGGATCGGCAACAGCCGCTTTACGCATCGCGCAAGAAGATCCATCCGAAACGCGCGGAGGGAACCTTTCGCCGGCTCAAATGGCTGGTGATGGCGATCACCCTGGGGATCTACTATCTGACGCCGTGGATCCGATGGGACAGAGGCGAGTTCGCGCCCGACCAGGCGGTGCTGATCGACCTGTATAACCGGCGGTTCTACTTCTTCTTCATCGAGATCTGGCCGCAGGAATTCTATTACGTGGCCGGGCTTCTGGTGATGGCGGCGGTGGGGCTGTTCCTCGTCACCTCGTCGGTCGGCCGCGCCTGGTGCGGCTATACCTGCCCGCAGACGGTCTGGGTCGATCTGTTCCTGGTGGTGGAACGGTTTGTCGAGGGCGATCGCAACCGGCGGATCAAGCTGGATGCCGAGCAGATGAGCGCCTCCAAGCTGGGCAAACGTTCGCTCAAGCATGGGATCTGGCTTCTGATCGCTCTGTCCACCGGCGGTGCCTGGATCTTCTATTTCGCCGATGCGCCCACGCTGATGCAGGACGTGGTGACCGGTCAGGCGCCAGGCATCGCCTATATGACGATTGGGGTTCTGACCCTGACCACCTACGTCTTCGGCGGTCTGATGCGGGAGCAGGTCTGCACCTATATGTGCCCTTGGCCACGGATCCAGGCGGCGATGCTTGACGAGCATTCGCTGACGGTGACCTACAATGCTTGGCGCGGAGAACCGCGCTCGCGTCACATCAAGAAGCTGACCCGAGAGGACGCACAGGCCGGCGATTGCATCGACTGCAACGCCTGCGTCGCGGTCTGCCCGATGGGCATCGACATCCGCGACGGCCAGCAACTGGAATGCATCACCTGCGCGCTGTGCATTGATGCTTGCGATCAGGTGATGACCAAGGTCGACCGGCCGCGCGGGCTGATCTCCTACACGACCCTCCAGGACTATGCCGAAAACATGGCGCTCGCCTCGCGATCGGACGGGGCGATCGATCCGTCGAAGGTCCGGGAACCGGAGACGGCGCAGAAGGTCAGAAAGACCACGCTGCGGTCGATCCTGCGACCGCGCACCATGATCTACTTCGCGATCTGGGCGCTCATCGGCGTGCTGATGGCCGTCTCTGTGTCGACCCGTGGACGCTTGGAGCTGAACGTCCTGCACGAGCGCAACCCGCTCTATGTGACCCTTTCGGACGGGCGCGTGCGCAACGGCTACACCGTCAAGATCCTCAACATGATGCCGGAGCCGCGCCGGATCCGGTTGTCGATCGAGGGGCTGCCGGGCGGGGTGATGACCCTGCCGTCAGCTAAGGATCTGCCGGCGACGGTCCTGACTTTCGACGTTGAGCCGGACCGGTTGTTTTCGCAATCTCTCTTCGTGGTCGCCCATCCCCGGGATCTGGACAGTGCCCAGACCGAATTCACCCTTACGATCCAGGACGCCAACGGCTCGGAGACCGACAGCTACGAGGCCAACTTCGAAAAAGGGGACGAGAAATGAGTACCCAGTACGACCCCGACACCCGGCGGTTTACCGGTCGGCACATGCTTTTGATCATGGTTGCCTTTTTCGGTTTGATTTTGAGCGTGAACGCGACCATGGCCTATTTCGCGATCGGGTCGTGGCCGGGTCTGGTGGTGCCGAACAGCTATATCGCCAGCCAGGGATTTAATGAAAAGCTCCGGGACGCCGCACGTCAGGCTGATCTGGGTTGGACCGGCGCGCTGACCTACCAGGAGGGTGCGGTTGTCTTCGATCTCCGCGATCACGACGGCGTCCCCGTCCGCATTTTGTCTGTCACCGCCAAATTTGGGCGCCCGTCGAGCGCCGTTCAGGATGTTCGGCTCGAACTGAATCCCGTCGCCCCCGGCGTGGCCCAACTGCGTCATGCGCTCGCGCCCGGCCAATGGTTCGCCGATATCGAGGTGCGGGCCGCCGACGGGAAGATCTGGCAGAAGCGTTGGCGCCTTCTGGTGCGGGCGGCCGGGTCATGACCTGCTGCGCTGCCGGGTCCGGTCTCGACCATCCCGTGACGGCCGGAAGGCTGATGCGGGAGGAGTTCAAGGCGGCGGCCTATCGTGGGCCGGACGACGGTCTGTGGTCGCGGCTCTCCGTGCCGGGCATCCATTGCGGCGGCTGCATCCAGGCGATTGAGCGCGCCCTCGGGCGGCTGGAGTCCGTTGCGGCTGTACGGGTCAATCTGGCCCAACGTTCGGTCACGCTGCGCTGGGCGCAAGATCGGGTGGAACCGGAACCGGTTCTCGAGGAGCTGGCCCGGTTGGGCTTCACTGCTCGAATCGCCGATGGTGGAGATGCGGGGGCCGGCCGGGACCCGGTGCTGTTCCGCCTCCTGACCTCATTGGCGGTGGCCGGGTTCGCGGCCGCCAACATCATGCTGCTGTCGGTGTCGATCTGGTCGGGCGCGGACGGAGCCACCCGCGACATGTTCCACTGGATCTCCGCCTTGATCGCGCTTCCTGCCATTGCCTATGCGGGCCGTCCGTTCTTCGAGCCCGCCTGTGCCGCTCTCAGATCCGGGCACCTGAATATGGATGTGCCGATCTCGCTTGCGGTGATTCTGGCGGTAGGCATGTCGGTATTCGAAACATGGAACGGCGGCGCGCATGCCTATTTCGACGCGGCGACCACTCTGGTGTTCTTCCTACTGATAGGCCGCACCCTGGACCATCTGATGCGAGCCCGGGCGCGGGGGGCGGTCGACGCACTGTCGCGGCTGGTGCCGCGCGGCGCCGCGCGGGTCGACAAGAGCGGCGAACGCACATGGATTGCTCTGTCCGATATCTTGCCCGGATCGCGCCTGGAGGTGCTGGCGGGCGAGCGGGTCCCGGTCGACGGCGTCGTCGTCGCTGGGGAGGGTGCCCTGGATCTGTCGATCGTCACCGGTGAAAGCCGCCCGGTCGCGGTTGCGCCGGGACTGTCCGTAACGGCGGGTGCCATGGTCACGGGCGCGCCGTTGCTGATGGAGGCGACCAAGACAGCCGGGGACTCGTTCGTCGAGGAAATGCGCCGGATGCTGGAGGCGGCGGAGAACACGCGGCCCCGCCTGCGTCGCCTTGCGGATCGGGCGGCGTCTATCTACGCGCCGGTTGTTCACATCGCGGCCGCGGCGACATTTGCGGGATGGATGCTGGTCGGTGCCTCCGTGCATGATGCGCTGCTGATCGGGATCGCGGTTCTGATCATCACCTGCCCCTGCGCTTTGGGGCTCGCCGTGCCGATCGTCCAGGTGATCGCCGCCGGCCGCTTGTTCCGGAAAGGGGTGATGCTGCGGGATGGTGTCGCGCTGGAGGCCCTTGCGGGAATCGATCATGTGGTGTTCGACAAAACTGGTACGCTGACATCGTCGGAGTTGTCGGTGCATCGGATGGGGAGGGGGACCCGGGATCACCTGAACCTAGCTGCGGTGCTCGCCCGCTGCAGCAACCACCCGGTGGCCCGTGCCATCGCGCGCCTGAGCCCCGTGTCCCACATCCGGTTTGATTCGATAATTGAGACTCCCGGTCAGGGAATCGAGGGGTCTCTGGATGGCAGCGTCTACCGTTTGGGTCGGCCGGAATGGGCGTTGGCCTCCGGGGATAGCACGCAATCGGGAACGGCTTTCACGCGGGACGGATGTCTGATTGAGGTGTTCGAGAGCGCGGGCGACATGCGGCAGGGCGCGCGGGAGGCGGTCACGGTTCTCAGGCGTGCCGGTATCGGGATATCGATCCTGTCCGGGGATCATGCGGACGCGGTCGGCGCACTCGCCGCCAATCTCGGTATCGACGAGTGGCGTGCGCGGCTGACACCGGCGGACAAGGTTGCCGTGGTCCGCGCCCTACAGGATCAAGGGCGAAGGGTGCTGGTGGTCGGGGACGGGATCAACGACGCCCCGGCCCTGGCGGCGGGCGACGTGTCCATGGCACCAGGCACGGCTGCGGATGTCAGCCGCAGTGCGGCCGGGCTGGTTTTTCTGGGTGAAAGCCTGGAGGCCCTGCCGGCGGCGGTGCGGATCGCAAAGCACGCGCGCGCCCTGATTTTCCAGAACTTCGGGCTGGCGGTGCTGTACAATCTGGTCGCTGTACCCTTGGCGGCGTTGGGCTTCGCAACTCCGCTGGTTGCCGCACTCGCCATGTCGGGCTCGTCAATTCTGGTGGTGGCCAATGCGCTGCGCCTTCATGGCCTTGATCGCAGTACGATGTCGCCGCAGGTTCAGCCGGTGCGCAGTCCGGCGCGGCCGGCACGTCAAACGGAGGCATTGGGATGACCGGACTCGCGATTCTGATCCCGGCCGCCCTGTTCCTCGGCGTTCTTGGCCTCGCGGCCTGCATCTGGTCCCTGCGGTCGGGCCAGTATGACGATCTGGAAGGGGCGGCGGTTCGCCTGCTTTCCGATCCGGACGAGGATGAGACCCCTCGCAACTAGCGCACGAGTGGGGTAAGCAGCAGGCTCATTCCTGGAGCTTGTCCAATGGCCGATCCCTCGAAAGCATCCATCCCGACGATCGGTTTCCCGGCGGATATCGCGAAGGGCATCGGCTTCCTTCTGATGGCGCATCTTGCCTTCACCGGAATGGATATCGGGATGAAGGCGCTGTCGCACGATCTGCCGGTGGTGCAGATCCTGTTCGTGTTCTTTCTCGGATTCTCGGTGATCGCGCTGTTTCGCGCCCACCGGGGGGGCGGTGTCGCCGCGGCGCTCAAGACCCGTCGGATGCCGCTGCATGTGCTGCGCGCGCTGCTCCTGCCGCTCAACATCGGATGTGTGGTCATCGCCCTGAGTCACCTTCCGATGGCGGAGACGCAGGCCCTCGGCCTGACCTTTCCACTGATGGTGACGGCGTTGTCGGCGCCCCTGCTGGGCGAGCGGGTCGGTCCGGTTCGCTGGGCGGCGGTGGCGTTGGGATTTGCCGGCGCGTTGGTGATCGTCCGGCCGGGTTTCGCGGCCTTCGACCCTGCCGTTCTGATCATCCTACTGGGCGCGTCCAGTTTCGCGCTCTACCTGATCCTGACCCGCATGCTGAGCCGGACCGAGTCCTCCGAACGGCTGATGCTGTTCACCGGGCTGATCGGGTTGGCGGTGCTGGTCGTTCCGGCGCTGATGCTCTGGGAGATGCCGGATGCGCGCGGCTGGAGACTGCTGGCGCTGGTGGCCATCGGCGGCGTGGCCGGACACAGTCTGGTGATCCTGGCGCTCGGAACGGCGCCCGCCAGCGTCCTGCAGCCTTTCAACTTCGCCCAACTTCTTTGGGCCGCAATCGCGGGCTATCTGGTGTTCGATGATGTGCCCGACCGGTTCACCCTGATAGGAGGAGCGGTCATCATCACATCGGGATTGATCGTCTGGTATCGGGAGCGCCGTAGTGCCCCCCTGCCGCCGCCCGCGCTGGCCGAGGCGGGGTCGGCAACTTCATGACGGGCGCCCAACCGATTTCAATCGCGACCAAGGGCATCTTGCTCCTGGTGATTTCGAACCTGTGCCTTGCGGGCATGGACGCGGTCTCCAAAACCCTGATCCAAAGCTACGACGTCACCCAGATCCTGTGGGTGCGGTACATGTTCTTTGCCGGGTTTACCGCTGCCCTGGCTTGGCGCAGCCGCCGCGGCAAAGGGGGGCTTCGGGCCGCGTTCAAGGCTAAGAGACCTTGGCTGAACATGTTTCGGGCCGCCCTTCTGGTGGTGGAGATCGGGCTGTTCGTGGTCGCCTTCGGACATATGAAACTGGTCGCTGTCCATGCGATCGCGGCGATCTGTCCTTTGATGATCACGGCCCTGTCCGCGCTGGTCCTGGGCGAGAAGGTCGGCCCGCGCCGTTGGGTGGCAGTAGCTGCCGGCTTTGTCGGGATGCTGCTGATCCTGCGGCCGGGCTTCGCGGTGTTCGACCCCTGGGCCCTGCTGCCATTGGCCGGGGCCGCCTTGTTCGCCGTCTACCAGATCCTGACGAAGATCCTGGGACGGGTCGAGCAGACCGATACCATCATGCTCTATACGGGTTGGGTGGGTTTGGTGCTGACCAGCTTTCTCGGCCCGGTTTACTGGGTTGATCCGGACCCGCTGGGCTGGGGGTTGTTGGTCCTGGCGGGGCTTATGGGGGTGTCGGCGCATCTTCTGCTGATCCAGGCGCTCGCGATCGCCGAGGCCAGCGTGTTGCAGCCGTTCAACTACTCGCTCCTGGTCTGGGCCTCTATGGTCGGTTTTCTGATCTTCGGGGAGTTGCCAGACCTCTGGACAGCGGCCGGCGCGGTGATCATCGTTGGCTCCGGCCTCTATGTGTGGTGGCGGGAGAGGGTGCGGGCCGCTTCTTGAGATCGCCCTGCATGACCCATTGCCCCGACACCTCCGCTGCGCTTGAATGCGGCCAGATCGACTTCAAGAAAAACCAAGCCAATCGAGGAAATGTCATGCGTAGCTATCAGCTCACCAAACCGGGTCAGCCGTTTGAGGCGGTGGACAAACCGACCCCGCAGCCGACCGGGACCCAGGTTCTGGTCAAGGTGACCCATGCCGGTGTCTGTCATTCCGACATCCATATCTCGGACGGATTCTTTGATCTGGGCGGCGGTAAGAAGCTGGACATCGTTGAGCGCGGTCAGAAGCTGCCGGTGACCCTGGGCCATGAAATCCTGGGAGAGGTTGTGGCCGCAGGGCCGGACGCCAAGGACGCTCCGATCGGCAAGACCATGCTGGTCCATCCATGGCTTGGCTGTGGCGAGTGCTCGGCCTGTCTTGCGGAGCAGGAGAACCATTGCCCGACCATGCGCGCGCTCGGCGTCTATCAGGACGGCGGCTACTCGACCCATGTGATGGTCCGGCATCCGAAATATCTGGTCGATATCGGCGACGTCGATCCGGCAGTGGCGACTCCCTACGCGTGCTCCGGCGTTACGGTCTATTCGGCCCTGAAGAAGGCACTGCCGATCCTGGACACCGAATGGCTGGCGATAATGGGGTGCGGCGGGCTGGGTCTGTCCGCTGTTGCGATCGCCAAGGCGATAGGCGTGAAGAATGTGGTGGCGGTCGATATCGACGAGGCAAAGCTGACGGCGGCTAAGGAAATCGGTGCGGACGCGGTGTTCAATTCCAAGACCGACAATGCGGTGGGCGAACTTCAGAAGATCGCCGGCGGCGAGCTGAAGGCGGTGCTGGACACGGTCGGCGGCGAGGCAACCTCGGGTCTCGGTATCGCGGCGGTCCGTAAGGGCGGGCGTTATGTGATCGTGGGTCTCTACGGTGGCGAGCTGACCCTGCCGCTTCCGACGATTCCGATGCGGGCGCTGTCGGTGATCGGCTCCTATGTCGGCTCTCTCGGCGACCTGAAGGAGCTGATGGCGCTGGTGCGGGATGGCAAGGTCAAGCCGATCCCGGTTGCCACCCGCGAGCTGGATCAGGCCTACGACACCATCCAGGATCTGAAGAACGGCAAGATCGTCGGCCGCGTGGTCCTGACCAACGAGAGCGACGGCTAAGTCGTATAGCTCGCGGTCCGGCGTCTGGGTGAAGCCGGGCCGCCATGACGAAAGGTCTGCTGCGTATGATCCGCAAGGCCATTACGTCCGATGCCGAACCTGTACGGGCTTGCGCTCGGCTGGCCTACGGGAAGTACGTGTCTCGGATCGGCCGCGAACCGGCGCCTATGGTCGCGGATTTCGAGGCCCAGATCCGGCAAGGGCTGGTCTGTGTTTCCGAGGCGGACGATGGCGTGTTGCAGGGCTTTGCGGTCTTCTACCCGCGAGAGAATCACCTCCATCTGGAAAACATCGCGGTCGCGCCCGAGCATCAGGGAAAGGGCATTGGAAAAGGCCTGATGGATGCCTGTGAAGGCGCCGCAAGGGATCTGGGCCTCGGCGCGGTGGAGCTCTACACCAATCTGAAAATGACCGAGAACCTTACGCTGTATCCGGCGCTGGGGTATGTGGAGATCGGTCGCCGCTCGGAGCACGGCTTCGATCGGGTGTTCTTTCGCAAGACCGTTTAAGGGCCCTCAGTCGTCCTCGATTTGCGTGTTCTCATGGAGCCGCGCCCCGGTGGCGGCCATGACTTCCCATGCTCGGCGACGGCGCAGATAGACCCGCTGCGCCACGGTCGCAGCCGGCATCACGGTGAACAGCGCCAACAGAAACGGCAAGGTCCAGGAGATCCAATCCTGATCTGCCATCGGGTTGTCATCGCTGAGGAAGGCAAGGCGGAAAATCACCGACGCCGCGCCCGCGATAAGGCCCATGGCGGTCGGCGAGAAGGTTCGGTCAGCGTCCCGCCCGGCATTCAGCGCGAGCGCGATCGGCCCCCAGAACAGGACGATGAACAGGGCGGTCGCCTCGATATTGCGGATGTAGATCGTGGTGGTCAGGAAACCGGACGGCAGCCCGCCCAGTTGCGGCAGGTGGGCCACCAGCAGCAGGGCTGCGTAGCCCCCGGCGGCCGCCCAGAGGATTCCGCCCAGGGCGACCGCGATGAAATGTGCCAATCCCCAACGGTAATCCCCCAGGGAGATCCCGAAGACCAGTCGAAGCGCCCGCTCGCCCAGCGTCGGCGCGCGCATCACAGGATGGCGGCGTCGGTGGCCCCGGCATAGGCTGTGTAGCCGCCGTCGACCGGGAGGACCGTCCCCGTCACCATGCGGGCCAGAGGCGATGCCAGGAAGATCATCGCATTGGCGATCTCGACCGGCTGCAACAGGGCGCCCATCGGGGTCCGGCGGCGCAAGGCGTCCGGGTCGAGATTGCCCTCCTGGATCGACGGCTGGATGAACGGGGTGTCGACATAGCCCGGCGCGATCGCATTCACGCGAATGCCGTCCTGCGCCCAGTCGCAGGCCAGCGCCTTGGTCAGGCCGATCAAACCGTGCTTGGCGGCGGTATAGGCGTTCCGTCGGGGCAGGGCCCCAAAGCCGGCGATCGAGGAGATGTTGATGACCACCCCGTGGCCGTTCTTCATCATCTCCACGGCCGCCCGTTTCGCGATCTGGAAACTGCCGGTGACATGGATGTCGAGGAGCCGGGCGAAGTCCTTGCCGCTTTGCTCCACCGTTGGAACAAACTGATCCCGAATGCCGGCGCAGTTCACCGCCACGTCGAGGCGCCCGAAGGCTCCGACAACCTCGGTCACCAGACGGTCGACCGCCGCCTCGTCGGCCACGTCGCAGCCGATTCCGATATGACCGGCTCCCAATTCAGCTGCCCGTTCCTTGGCGAAATCCGAATTGAGATCGGCGATCGCGACCTTCGCGCCGCGTTCGGCGAAGGCCAGGGCACCGGCCCACCCGATTCCCGAGGCGCCCCCGGTGATCAGAACAACCTGTCCCGTGAAGTCTGTATCCGAGGTCATCAGCGCACCGCCATCTTCGGAGGGTCGAACGCGGTCACGGCGGGCACCGTGCCCTCGACCTTCTCGATCTCGACCAGAGTGGAATGGGCAGTCGGGCCCTGACCCAGGCGGGACGTGCCCCGGTCGCGGGTCAGAACGTTGGGATTGCCGTGCTTCTCGAGGCTGTTGGGACTGTTCGGATCTTCCGGATCGTACCAGGCGCCGGTCGAAAGCTGGGCCACGCCGGGCATCAGGGTGTCCATCACCTGGACGCCGGCGAGGCAGGCCCCCCGGTCGTTCCAGATCCGCACCACGTCGCCGGATTTGATCCCGCGCTTGGCGGCATCATCCGGATGCAGGGTAAGCGGCTCCCGATCCGCGACTTTCGAGCCGCGGGACACTCCGCCGGAATCCAACTGGCTGTGGAGCCGGGTGCGGGGCTGATTGGAGATCAGGTGCAGGGGGAACTGTTTCGCCCTGGGCGCGCCCAGCCACTCGTCCGGTTCCCGCCAGACCGCATGACCCGGACAATCATCATAGCCGAACCCGTCCACCGTCTCGGAGAAGATCTCGATCTTGCCGGACGGCGTGGACAGCGGGTTGGCCTTCGGGTCGGAGCGAAATGACTCCAGCAGGACCGTTGGCCGCTCCGGATCCGGCAGTGACCAGGTGCCCTGCTCCCAGAAGGTCTCGAAGTCCGGCAGCTCGAACCCGGCTTTTCCGGCCCGTTGCCGGGACTGGTCCCAGAGATGCCGGATCCAGTCCATTTCGTCCCGACCCTCGGTGTAGGCATCCTTGAAGCCGAGACGGTCCGCCAGCCCGGTGAAGATATCGTAGTCGGGGCGGCTGTCGCCCACCGGCTCGATCGCCTTCGGCATGGCGACGGTCAGCGGCTCCCAATGGGTGATGGCGATATCGTTCCGCTCGAGCGCCGTCGTGGACGGGAAGACGATGTCCGCATGGCGTGCCGTACCGGTCCAGAAGATCTCGTTCACCACTACGGTGTCCGGCTGCCGGAAAGCCTCGACCAGACGGTTGAGATCCTGGTGGTGGTGGAACGGATTTCCCCCAGCCCAATAGACCAGCTTGATGTCGGGATAGGTGCGCGCCTCGCCGTTGAACTCGTAGAGACCGCCGGGCTGCAACAGCATGTCGGAGATGCGCGCGACGGGAATGAAGTCGGAGACCGGGTTGACGCCCTGGGGCACCGAGGGCCAGTGGAACATCCTGACCGGATTGCCGATCCCGTTTTCCGAGCTGTAGCCGAGGCCGAAACCGCCGCCGGGAAGTCCGATCTGCCCCAGCATGGCGGCCAGCGTGACAGCGGCCCAGATCGGCTGCTCTCCGAATTCGGCACGCTGCATCGACCAGGTCATGTTGATCATGGTGCGGGAGGAGGCCATCCGGCGGGCGAGGTCCGCGATGGTCTCCGCCTCCACTCCTGAAAGCGCTGCGGCCCAGTCCGGGGTCTTCGCGATCCCGTCGCTCTCTCCGGTCACATAGGCACGGAATCTGTCGTAGCCGACCGTGTGGCTGTCGAGAAAGTCGGTCGCGACCTTGCCTTCGTCGATCAGTACATAGGCCAGCGCCAGGATCAGGGCTACATCGCTGCCGGGGCGGGGGGCGATCCACTCGCCGCCCAAATCCGGCGGCAGATCGATCTTGATCGGCGACAGATAGACCATCTCGCAACCGTTGTCGGCACAGGCCTTAAGCCCGTGATAGCAGGTGTGCCGTCCGACCCCGCCCGAGGTGACCTGGGCGTTCTTGACCGGCATGCCGCCGAACATCACCAACAGCTCGCAAGATTCGGCCAGGGCTGTCCAATCGGTGTGGTAGTCTAGGATCTCGGACTTGAAGCGACCCACCACGTGAGGCGCGATCGCCTCGGCCGCAGCGTAGGAATAGGTGCCTCGATGTGAGACATAGCCGCCGAACATATTGAAGAACCGGTGGATATGGGAATTCGCGTGATGGAAGCGCCCGGCGCTGGCCCAGCCGTAGGAGCCAGCGTACATCGCCCCGTTGCCGTGAGTGTCCTTGACCCGCGCCAACTCCTTGGACGCGATCTCCCAGGCTTCGTCCCAGGGCAGAGCGACAAAGGGCTCGCGCCCCCGGCCCTGCCGATGATCACCGGACAGATCCCCTTTTTCAAAGGCTTCAAGCCAGCCTTTGCGGACCATCGGGCGGCCCACACGGCTTTCGTGATCGATCGCTTCGACGATTCCGGGGCCGATGATGGCCGGCGCGGGATCCCCCTCGTAATCGTGGACCGCCAACAGCTTGCCGTCCTTCACCTCCGCGAAATAGGTGCCCCAATGGGTGGCGGTTGGGGTCAGACGGCTGCCGTCTGATTTACGTTGGATGGTCATGGCGGTCTCCGGAAATCTGCCGAGCGCATAATCGGAATAGGTGGCACGCCTGAACGGCGCCCGCAAGATTCTTAACGATTTGAGGGACTCGCGGGACCCCATCCCGGTCTTGATTGTGTACAAAGGTACACAATCGATCTTTACAAACCGGGCGGCAGACTTCTAGCCTCCGCACTCTTCTCGTTGTTTGAAAAAATCGGAGTTCGGAATGGACGCTCATTGGAGCGAGGCCGCGCATCGCCACTTCAAGGATGCGGGGGTGGTTCAGGTCGGATACGTACCGGACGCGGGACTCTCGAAGCTGATCGATCGGTGCCGCGAGGATAACGAGATCGACACCGTGATGTGCGCGACCGAGGAGGAGTCGATCGGCCTTGCCGCCGGTGCGTGGCTTGGAGGCCAGAAGGCTGTCGTGCTGATGCAGTCAAGCGGGGTCGGCAATACGATCAACGCCATCGCGTCGCTGATCAGCTCCGCCAAGTTCCCGATGCTGGCGATCGTCACGATGCGCGGTGAATGGGGCGAGGGTAATCCCTGGCAGGTTCCGATGGGCCAGGCGGTCGAACCCACGCTGAATGCGGTCGGCGTGAAGACCTACCGGGCCGAGACCGATGAGGATGCCGATAAGATGATCGAAGCCGGATTGCGGATGGCCTATTCCAGCGATCAGCCGATCGCGGTGCTGATCGCGCAGCGGCTGATCGGCTCCAAGGTCTGGAAATCTGGCAAGGGAGACGGTGAATGAGCGGCTTGCACCGGAGAGACGTTCTGAAAACCGCGTTCGCCGAGCGTGGCGATGCGCTGGCGATTTCGGGGCTCGGGTCCGCGACCTGGGACCTGGCGTCCCTCGGAGACCGGGATGACAACTTCTATCTCTGGGGGGCGATGGGCAACGCGGCGATGATCGGCCTCGGCCTCGCCCGCGCCCGGCCGGACAAACGGGTGGTGGTGGTCTCCGGCGACGGCGAGATCCTGATGGGCTTGACCGCCTTCACCACGATCGGCGCCAAGCGTCCTGAGAATCTCGCGATCTGTGTCCTCGACAACGAGCGCTACACCGAGACCGGCCGGCAGCCGACCGCCACCGGAATGGGTACCGATCTTGCCGGTGTTGCGGCGGCCTGTGGGTTTCCCGTGACCCGAACCCTGACGACGGAACAGGACGTGGCGGGCCTCGGCGCGCTGCTGTTCTCCCAGACGGGTCCGGTGATGGCGGTCGTGAAGGTGGTGGATGAGAGCTTGCCGATGGCGGTGCCTCCAAGAGACGGCGGCTATCTCAAGACCCGGTTCCGAAGCCACCTCTTGGGTGCCCAAGCGGCCACGATGCCCTAGCGCTTCGGTCGGTCGTGTCAGGCGAAGGGCTGTCCGATGACCACGGTGTCCTGGGATTCGGGGGACACCCGATTGGTGAGCAGGGCCAACAGATGTGACGGCCCTTTGGATCCCGGAGAACCAAAGGGTACGACCACTCGAGAGAAGGTACGGTGTCCGCTTTCGCCGAAGTCTTCGCTCTCGCAGAGGAAGACGGGCTGGGCCTGCGCCGCAGCAAGGCCGTAGAGTTTGAAGCCCCGGCTTCGGAACGGCTCACGTGCTTCCGAGACTCGCTTCAGATGATACCGTGTCGAGGTGAGTGCGCTCGCCTCCGTTCCGTGAACCCGGTAGAGAAAGTCCCCGCCGTCGTCGAGCACCTCCAGCAGGTGGAGCCAGCCCAACCATGGTCCCAAATTCTCGGGCAGGATCCGGCTGCGCTCGGGAACGTCATTGCCCGCGCGCAGGCTGTCCCAGTAGGCGAGGAAGTTCCGCTCTCTGTCGGTGAGCGGGAGATCCGCGGCGGATGCGATGTCCGTCATCAGCTTTTCAGCTTTATTCCGCGCGCCCGCGCGACGTCTCGCTTGTCCTTCCATCGGTTGAGGGGCAGCCAGACCGAGAAGGCAAGGGGCGCGAGACCGGGCAGGGCCACCGGATCCGGTTTGGTGATCGAGACCGGCAACTGCTCGTTGGAGCCGCCCGACAACCAGCGGGCCAGGGCTTTGCCCAACCCCGTCGTCATCGCCATGCCGCGACCGTTGCAGGCGATCGCGGACCAGGCACCGTCACCAATATCCATTAGCCGGGGCAAGAAATCTCGGGCGGCACCGAGCCGGCCCTGCCAGGCGTATTCCGCCTCCAGTTTCGGGAGCTGCGGCAGGATCTCATTCAGTCGCCTCAGATGGTGGGTGCGGGCGCGCTCGGCGGAACCGAAGGGGGACGCCAGCAATCCGCCGGTCACAATCCGGTTGTCGGGGGTCCAGCGGAAGGCGATCAGGTCCTTGCGCGTGTCGGCCGAGCAGCGATTGTTCGGCAGGACCGATTTGCGCAGCTCCGGATCGAGCGGCGGCGTCGCCACCTGGAACAGGGTGATCGGGAATTGGGTTCCCTCGGCCGGCTTCGAGAGGCCCTGACCCGATACATTGGTGGTTAACAGCACGCGGTCGGCCCGGACCGTACCGCCGCCCTCGATCCGCAACAGCCATTTCCCGCCGTCCCTGCTCATCTCAGTCGCCCGGGAGGAACTGAAGACTTTCGCGCCGTTTCGGATCGCGGCCGCTGTCAACCCGCGCACATAGGCAAGGGGGTTCAGATGGCCACCGGTCGGATCGAGGAACGCACCGTGGTAGCCGTCCGATCCGATCTCCGCCACGGCTTCGTCGCGGGATAGGGCCTTCACAGGTCGGCCTAAAGCCTGCCATTGGGCGACCCGGTCCTCAAGCCAAGCCCGTTTCTCGGGAGAATGCAGCGGCTGAATCCAGCCGGACTGGCTGGACCTACAGTCGATCCCGTGTTTTTCGATCAGATCGAACACCAGGTCGCCAGCTTCGCCCAACATAAGGCACAGACGGTCACCGGTATCTGGGCCCAGCGCATTCTTCATCACTCGCGGATCCAGCCCGGTCAAAAGGTTGGGCACAACGAAGCCGGTGTTGCGTCCCGATGCCCCGAAGCCAGCCTCATCAGCCTCGATCAGCGCCACGTCCACGCCCGACTCCGCCAGATGCAGAGCGGTGGAGGCCCCGAGGAAGCCGCCGCCCACCACAGCCACATCGACATCCATGTCCCCCACGATCGGCCCGGTCTCTGGGGCCGGGGGCGCCTCGGCATGCCAAAGGCTCGACCCGAAGGTCTCGGTCGAGGGCGGCGCCTTGGCCAGAGTCTCAAAAATATTGGCCGAATATCCGCGTTTGCGTGCAGACATATAGCTCTCCAAGCCGGTCGGTTGTGGGTCGGGTCCGAGTCCGAAGTCCCGTCTCTGGATCGTACGACACTCATGCCCCGCCGGTCAGGTGCAAAAGACTTCGGGCCGTGTAGGGTTGGGCCATGGCAACCGAACCCAGCATCCCGTCAACGGACGAACTCCAACCACCGCAGCCCAGCCGGCTCGATCTCGCGGTCGTGCTGTTCTTCACGACCATGGTGATGACCTTGGCCGCGACCGCCATGCTTTGGATTCCAGCTATCGCTCCGGCGGTTGCCGATGAAATGGGGATCTCCTCGTCGCTGGTCGGCTACCAGTTTACCATCGCGTATCTGGGCGGCATGGCCTCGAGTCTGTTCGCGGGTTCCCTGGTGCAGCGGCTGGGGGCATGGCGGACCAGCCAGATGAGCCTGGTCCTTCTGGCGACGGGCCATCTGATCATGATGTCCGGGGTGCCCGCGATCATGGTGGTCGGGTCGGTGGTGACCGGGCTGGGATACGGCGCGATGAACCCGCCCGCGCTTGATCTTCTCAGCCGAGTTGCCTCACCCAGCAATCGTAATCTGGTGTTTTCGATCCGATTCACCGGCGTGCCCTTGGGTGGCGTTCTGGCCAGTCTGATCGGCCCGCCCCTGGCGCTCGAATTCGGATGGCAGGCGACCATGCTGGTGGTGGGCTGTCTTGGTCTGACCCTGCTCCTGGCCATGCAGCCGTTCCGGGCCAAATGGGACGCCAACCGGGACCCGGCGGTGCGGGTGATCCGCGATCCTTTTGCCGGACTGCGCCTGGTGCTTTCGGACTTTCCGCTGCGATGTCTGGCCTTCACCGGGCTGTGTTTCGCGGCTATTCAATTGTCGCTGACCTCGTTCACGGTGACGGTGCTGGTGGAGGAGGCGGGGTGGACCCTGGTGACCGCAGGGGTCGCCCTGTCCTGCGTGCAGGTGGCCGGGGTAATCGGCCGCGTCGGCTGGGGGGTGGTCGCGGACCGGTTTCGGGCTGGCACCGTCGTGCTGATCTTCATCGGGCTGACCAATACCGTAGGGTCGGTAATCGCCTCGCAGCTTTCAGACGACTGGCCGCATCTTGCGGTTCTGACGTTCTTCTTTCTATTTGGAATCGTGGCGGTTGGCTGGAACGGCGTGTTCGCCAGCGAGGCGGCTCGGATCAGCCCGCCGGGTCGGATCGGGCATGCGACCGGCGGGGTGCTGTTCGTTACCTTCGCCGGGGTCCTGGTCGGACCCGTGGTCTTCTCGACAGCGTTTGCGCTGACCGGCACCTATTCAACCACCTTCGCCGCGACCGGCGTTCTCGGGCTGGTCGGGGCCGCGCTCGTCTGGTGGGCGGCCCGGGTCGCGGCACGCTGAGGCTGACCGGCGGGGTGCAACATCAAGGCGTTCTCGCTGCGGCGCTTCGCCGACGTCAAATCTTCCCGAGAATGCCATCGATCTGAAACCTCATCGTCACCGGACCGACTCGGTCCCCGTGATACTCCGCTTCCGGAACGAGAAGCAGAGCGCCGGCCGATTTGAGCTGGCCTGCTCCCTTTTTGAGGAGAATATCCGATGTTTCGCGCCCTCGCCGTGACCCTAGGACTGGCCGTATCCCTGTCCCCCGCCGTCCTGCCTCAGCAGGTTTTCGCAGCCGAGGAGATCCGTTTCGCCGTGACCGACATCGAAGGTCTGGAAGCCCTGCAGCAGGAATTCGGCCCGTTCGAGGCGGCACTGGAGGCCGCCACCGGTCTTGATGTCCAGCTTTTCCCGGTCGGTAATCGGACCGCTGCGGTCGAGGCCCTGAAGGCCGATCAGGTCGATTTCGTGCTGACAGGCCCGGCCGAGTACGTGGTGATCAAGGAACTGACCGATGCCAGGATCGTGGTGGCTTGGCAGCGGCCGGATTATTTTGCGCAGGTCGTGACCCTGGCCGACGGGCCGATCCGCAGTGTTGCCGACTTGAAGGGCAATGCCGTGGCGTTCGGGTCGGTCGGCTCGACCTCCCAGCATCTCGGCCCGGCGCAGGCACTGACCGATATGGGGCTTAAGTACGGCACCGATTATGAGGCGAAGATCATCTCCCGAAACGTGGCGATCGAGGCCCTGATCCGAGGCGATATCCAGGCGATTGGGATGAACTTCAGCCATCTGCAACGCGCCCGTGCGGCCTATCCGGATGTTGCTTTCACTGTGGTGGCACGCGGCCGCGATCTGCCGAACGATATTCTGGTGGTGCGCAGCGGGCTCGACCAATCGGTGGTCGACAAGGTCAAGACGGCGTTTGTCGAAGACGGGGCCGCACTGATGGCTGCCGTGCTCAAGGGCGAAGACAATCAGAAGTTCAAGGGCGGCTTCTTCCTGCCGAAGGTCGACGACGCCGACTACGACTACGTCCGGTCGATGTACAAGACCATTGGCGTGGACACCGTCACCGACTTCGTTGGCAATTGAACGAGCAAGGGCGGGTCGGTGCCCGACCCGGTGCTCCGGCCGCCTCGGACCAGGCCACGCATGCAAGCTGTCCACCGCTCGTGGTTGAGGCGTGCGGCCTGGGTAAGCGCTTCACCACTGGTCCACGGGTGCTGAACGCGATTGATTTTTCGGCTCGGCGTGGTGAGCGGATCGCGCTTGTTGGCTCAAACGGCGCGGGGAAGTCGACCTTTCTCCGCTGTCTCGTTGGTCTCGTGCCGTTCGGCGACGGTACGGTCGAAGTTCTCGGTCAGCGGTTTTCGGAGCAACCCAACCGCCGGCAACGCGTCGCACTCCGACGTCGGCTTGGCTTCGTGTTTCAGTTCCACGGTTTGGTGGGCCGAACGAGCGCGCTTTCAAATGTTGTCAACGGCGCGCTGGGCCAGGGCAATGGGAATCATGCGCTTGCCCCGGAGCGCTTGCGCACGGACGCCTTGGACGCGTTGGCGGCGGTCGGCCTGTCGGACCGCGCTCTCGATCGCACCGATACCTTGTCCGGTGGCCAGTCGCAGAGGGTCGCAATCGCCCGCGCACTGGTCCACCGCCCGGAGCTGGTGATAGCGGACGAACCCGCCGCCAGTCTCGACCCGGTCGCCGGAGCCGAGGTCATGAGCGTATTTCACGGATTGGCGGAACAGCGCGGCGCGACCCTGATCTTCACCACCCATGACCTGCAGCATGCGCTCGACTATTCCGACCGGATTGTCGCTCTCGCGGCCGGTCACGTGGTTTTGGATTCCCCGACAGTGCATCTCAGGGTCTCGGACTTGGAGGCGATCTACCGTGACTGACCATTTGCGGATGCCGCGCCCTATATCCAGCCGGGACATCGCACGTTGGCCCCGGCTGACGCCGCTGCGGTTCACGGTTCTCGTGGCCCTTGGTGCCGTTCTGATCGCCTCGATCGGCGAGGTGGCGCCTGGACCGGATCGATTGATCGGCGCACTTCCCCGGATGGCCAGTCTGCTGGACCGAATGGTCCCGCCCGAGACCGATCCCGCGTTTCTGGGACGCATGGGGCTGCGGCTTCTGGAGACGCTTCAGATCGCGCTGGTCGGAACCGTGTTCGGGGTCCTGGTGAGCTTCCCGTTGGCCTGGCTGGCCGCCAAGCATGTCAGTCCCTTGAATGCGGGACGCTGGATCTCGCGCGGCGTCATCTCGCTGTTTCGGACGGTGCCGGATCTGGTCTGGGCGCTGTTCTTCGTCTCGGCCGTGGGCTTAGGGGCGATCGCCGGCACGCTCACCATCATCGTCGACACGGCAGGATTCTGCGGCCGGTTCTTCGCGGAGGCGATGGAGGAGTCCGATCCGAAGTCACGGGAGGCCTTGGAGGCGGTGGGGGCACGGCGGATCGACATCCTGTTTGCGTCTGTGGTGCCGGACTGCATGCCGTCCTTCATCAACACCAGCCTGTTCGCCCTGGAACTCGCGGTGCGGTCCTCGGTGGTGCTCGGGATTGTGGGCGCCGGCGGCATCGGCCAGGAGCTCAAGTCGGCCTTTGAGCTGTTTCAGTATCCCAAGGCGGCGACGATTATTCTCGCGATCTTCGTGATCGTCCTGCTGATGGAGCGGTTGACCGACTGGCTGCGCCAAAAGATGGGCTAGCGCTTGGATCGGGTGTCAGACCACTCCTGCCGCATCCATTCGACACAGGCGATGGCCTGCTCGAACAGGGAATAGCGGCAACCCTCGCCATAGTCCGTGTTCGGAATGAACTCGGTCGAGATCTGGCCCAGCTTGGCGTTCGGGTCACGGGCATGGTGACGCATGAGAATCCGGATCCCCTCTTTCCAGGGCTCAAGTGCGGCTTCGTCCCAGTCGGCGTGATACGCACCGGGCGCCGGGCGCTTAAACGGATACTGGATGCCGCGCCCGACGCTGCCGTCCGGGTGACGTGCTGGGGTGTTGCGCGGGTTGTTCGGGATCGCGGCACGGGCGTGGCAATGTTTGACCCACCCGGCCGAGACCCACTCGGCGATCACATTGCCATCCTGAAAGGGATCCAGGACCAGCTCGCCGGACGCGATCTTCCTGTCGGTCTCGAAGATCTTCTGCTCCTCGGGATTGTCGATCTTGAAGATCACATGGCTGTGGTCGAGGGTGATGTTGAACTCCACCCCCCGTGCCTCGACCATCCTGCCGACCCGGGCGACACGTGGGAAATCCTCCGACCACATGTTCACATGCACCTCGAAGCATGGCGCGCAGCCGTATCTCTCGCCCAGTTCCGCCGCCCGCAGATAGGCGTCTGCCACTTCCTCATCCGTCACCACGTGACCGTCGGCGTGGCGCAGCTTGATCTGGGTGTTGTGGACGACCGAGCCGAGCCGCCTGGCGGTTGCCAGGTTGGTCTCCAACAGAGCTTCGTGCTCGCCGAGCGTGTAGAACCAGCCGCTGCCCCGGATCGGGAGTCCGTATTTGTCGCGGGCGGCCAGGAAATCGTCGATCTGATCCGGATCGGGAGTTTTGTCTACATAGTCGAATACCCCGGCCTCGCGGACCATGGCGAAGCGAGTGTCCACATCGGGCATCGGATCGGCATGGGTGTGCTTGATCCCGTTGGTCTGAATCCCGAACAGAAGATCATTGGCCATTGTCGTCCTCCCCGTGCGTGCTTTTTCGAACGCTTGCACGGACGGGGAGGGTTGGGAAGGTCGTGCCTTCAGGTCACTCGGTGTCCAGAATGGCTTTCAGGGTGGCGGGATCTTCGCGGATCTCCACCCCGGCCCGTTCCGCCTGGAGCTTCAGGAACACCCGGGAGTCGAGTGCGTCCCACCCTCGGTTGCGGGCTTCCGTCATCTCTTCCTGGACCAGATTGATCATCCGCATCGGCACGCCCACATCCCGGCCGAGCTGACAGGCGAGCGAGACGTCCTTGTGGGCAAGCCGCAGCTGGAACGACGGCGGATCGTAGCTGTCGATCAGGAACTGCTCGGCCAGGCCGTCAAAGGTGCGTTGCCGGCCGCGCGTTCCCTGTCGGATCGCCTGCCACAGGGCGGTCGGCGGAACGCCCGCCTTGACCCCGGCGGTGAAGGCTTCGGTCAGCGACATCTGAACCGCATACCCGACGCTGTTGTGCACCAGTTTGGCAACGGATCCGGCCCCGACCGGCCCGATATACCGCACCTGATCGCCCAGCGCGTCCAGCACCGCGCGATGGGTGTCGAACGTGGCCTCATCGCCGCCGACCCAGATCGCCAGCTTGCCGGAGACGGCCCCCTTCGGCCCTCCGCTGACCGGGGCGTCCAGGAATTCAATCCCCGCCCCGGCCAAGGCGGCCTGGACCTTGCGCACGGAGACCGTGGAATTGGTCGACAGATCGAAGACCACCGAGCCCGGCTTCAACCCGGCGATCAGACCGTTGGTGGGGTCCAAGGCGACGGACTCGACTTCCGGCGGTCCCGGCAGGGAGACCAGCACGACATCGGCCGCCTCGGCGACGGCTTTGGGGGTCTCCGCCCAGATCGCCCCCGCCGCCAGATGATCGGCTGCCG
Organism: Alphaproteobacteria bacterium; assembly: GCA_024742605.1. Taxonomy (GTDB): domain Bacteria; phylum Pseudomonadota; class Alphaproteobacteria; order Thalassobaculales; family Thalassobaculaceae; genus JANSYC01. Next base: position 23,169 of record JANSYC010000036.1, read on the forward strand.
CGTCCTTGCGCAGATCGTTCACGACGAGAGCATGCCCCACCTTCTGAAGATTTTTTGCGAAGCTGGATCCCATAAGGCCGAGCCCGATGAACCCGACCCGGCTCTTTGCTTCGGTCATGCCTCGTCCTCCCCGAACATTTCCATCGCTATCCGACCGGCGTTCACCGCCGTCGGCCATCCGGAATAGAATGCGATATGGGTGATCAGGCCGAACAGCTCCTGCTTGGTGACGCCGTTGTCGACCGCGCGTTTCATGTGACCGCGCAGCTCAGTCGTGCGGTAGAGGCCGGCCAGCAGGGCCACGGTGATCAGACTCCGGTCGCGCTTGTTGAGTTCCGGCTGCTCCCAGACATCGCCGAACAGAACCTCGTCCTTCAGCTTGCCGAATTGCGGAATCAGATCGTACACGGTCTCGGGTTTCTTCTTCTCAGTCACGGGATCCTCCCTAGGTGTCTGTTGTCATTGAATAAACCGATGCATTCCGCCGTCGACGGGAATAACGCAGCCGGTGATGTAGCGCGCACCCGGCGAGGCGAGGAAAGCGACCAACCGGCCGATATCCTCGGGTTCGCCGAAATATCCGGCCGGGATGTTCGCCTTGATGAAGCTCTCGCGGCTTTCTTCGGTCGGGTGCAGCCGCTCAAGGATCTGCTCGCTGTTGATCCGGCCGGGCGGGATGCAATTGATCGTGATCCCCTCGGGCGCAAGATCGCGAGACATCCCCTTGGCCCAGGCATGGGTGGCGGCACAACCGGCCAGGCCCGCATTTGTTGTGGTCGGCTCCAGGATGCCGGTGATGTGCAGGATCCGGCCCCAACCACCCGCACGCATCGTCGGGAGCAATACGGTGGTCAACCGGCGGCCCATTGTGAACTTCAACATCATCGCCTCGTCCCAGGCGCTGTCCGGTGCGTCGGGAGCGACCGAGCGGGAGGAGCCGGCGTTGTTCACGAGAACATCCAGCCGGCCGAACTGCTCTGTCATCGCATCGCGGATTGCGCTCGGCGCTTCGTCACTCGCCAGATCGGCCTGGATCACGTACGGAGCGGACCCGGTCGTGGCCTCCAGCTCTGCCGCCAGTGCGTCGAGCCGGTCACGGCGGCGCGCGGTGATTGCCAGCGTCGCCCCTTCTTGCGCCAGCACCTTGGCGACCCCGTCCCCGATCCCTGCGCTGGCCCCCGTGACCAGCGCAACCTTGCCTCTCAACCCCAGATCCATGGACGCCCCCTCGCATGGCGCGGGCTTGGCAGGCCCGCCCTGTCACCCTACCTAGTCTTGTACGTTGAGACGACGCCGGCGGAACAGGCAAGCGCCGGCACGACACCATGCGGAGGATCTCATGAACAAGCTAATCGCGGCGGCACTGGTCGCCCTTTTCCCGGCAACCGCTCTCGCGGGACAGGTCGTTGAATACGAGGTCGGCGGCGAGGCGTTCTCCGGCTACCGGGCTGAGGCTTCGGGTGAGTCGAAGGGGTTGGTGCTGGTGATCCACGACTGGGACGGCTTGACCGACTACGAGGTCAAACGCGCCGATATGCTGGCGGAACTGGGCTATGACGCGTTCGCGGTCGATCTGTACGGCAAGGGCAACCGTCCGGAGGAAACCGGTGCGAAAAAAGCTGAAACCGGTAAGCTCTATAAAGATCGGGAACGGATGCGGTCGCTGATTCTGGGCGGCCTGGAAGAGGCACGGCGGACCAGCTCGGGTGAAATCGTGGTCATGGGCTATTGCTTTGGCGGCGCTGCGACCCTGGAACTCGCCCGATCGGGCCAGGCGGACGGCGTCACGGGCTACGCGACCTTTCATGGCGGGCTGTCGACCCCGCTGGGTCAAAGCTATCCGGCGTCGACTCCGCCCTTGCTGATCGCCCATGGTGGTGCGGACAGCTCGATCACCATGGACGACGTGGCGGCTCTCTCGAAAGAGTTGGAGGCGGCCGATGTGAGATATGAAATTCAGGTGTATTCCGGCGCGCCGCATGCCTTCACCGTATTCGGCTCCAGCCGGTATCAGGAGGTGGCGGACAGCCAGTCCTGGGCGGCGTTCACCGAGTTCCTGAACACCAACCTGTCCAAGTGAACGACTATAAAGCGACCGTCGCGGTCATCGGTCTGGGCGGGATCGGCGGGGTGGCGGCCGCAAGTCTTTGCCACGGCGGCTGCCATGAGGTGGTCGCCTGCGGGCGACGCCCGCTGGACCGATTGAGGCTCGAACGGCCGGAGGGCGAGGTCGAGGTGCCGATCCGGACCCTGACCGATCCCCAGGACGCCTCGCCGGTGGACTGGGTTCTGCTGGTCACCAAGGCCCAGGACACGGCGTCGGCCGCGCCTTGGCTCGAGAGGCTCTGCGGGCCGGCGACACGGGTCGCGGTGATGCAGAACGGTATCGATCACGCGGCGCGGGTGAAGCCGTTCATCGGGGAAGCGATCGTCGTGCCGACCATCGTTTATTACAACGGCGAACGGATCGCGCCCGATCATGTGCGCATCCGGCATATCGGCGACAACGACATGCTGGCACCGGACACTGAGGACGGCAGAGCCTTTGCGGCCCTGTTCGAGAACGTGCCGATTTCGGTCGGCCTCAGCGCCGACTTCACGACGCTGGCGTGGCGCAAGCTGATGATCAATGTGGTGGTCAATCCGATCACCGCGCTCACACGACTCCGGCAGGGTGTGCTTCAACATACCGACATCCGCAATCTCACCAGACAGATCCTGGACGAGGCGGTGGCGGTTGCGCGGGCCGACGGTGCGGATCTCAAGGATGACGAGGCGGAGCGGATGGCGCAATTCATCGGCGGCTTTCCGGAGGATGCCGGCAGTTCGATGTATTTCGATACGCTCGCCGGCCGTCCGCTCGAAAGCCGCGCGCTGACCGGCGCCCTGGTCGAGATCGGCAGCCGCCACGGCATCCCGACACCGGTGAACACGTCGCTTCTCGCCCTGACCAATGCGGTGAGCGACGCGAACGGGTGATATGCGGAGGGGGTGGTCAAATTCGGTGCATCCCCCTTTGCCCCGAGGCCAATTCGCATGCCAGTATACGCCCCTACCGAAGACCCCGCTTCCACATGCCAGAGCCAAACCCGCCGGGAGACTTGCCGTGAGTGATTTCGATGTGATCATCAAGGGGGGCGTGGTCGTGAATGCCTCCGATACCACCCGGGCCGATATTGGCATCAAGGACGGGCGCATCGTCGCCCTGGCCGAGGCCCTCTCGGGCTCCGCCACCCGGACGATCGATGCGGCCGGGCGGATGGTAATGCCGGGCGGCGTCGACAGCCATTGCCACATTGCACAGCCGTCATCTGGGGGCGGTCAGAACGCCGAGAGCTGGGAGAGCGGGACCCGCTCGGCGGCCTGTGGCGGCACCACCACTGTGATTGCCTTCTCCAGCCAGGAGAAGGGTGAACGGATCAAGCCGATGGTCGACGCCTATCACGAGAAGGCCAAGCAGGCCTGCATCGACTACAGTTTCCACATTATCATCTCCGAGCCGTCCGACGCCGTCGTGACCGACGAGCTGCCGGGGCTGATCGAGAGCGGCCTGCGGTCCCTTAAGCTGTTCATGACCTATCCGAAGAACCGGGTGGACGACGGCGAGATCCTGCGGATCTTCGAGGTCGCCCGGCGCTATGGGGCCCTGGTCTGCGTGCATGCAGAGAACCACGACGCGATCATGTACATGACCGAGAAGCTGATCGGTGCCGGACTGGGGGCGACCAAGTACCACGCCTGGTGCAAGCCGGCTCTGGTCGAGCGGGAAGCCTGTCAGCGGGTCATCATGCTGGCCGAGCTGATGGATCAGCCGATCCAGATCTTCCACGTCACCTGCGAGGAGGCGGCCGAGGAGATCCGGCGCGCCCAGCATCGCGGAGTGAAAGTGTTCGCCGAGACCTGTCCGCAGTATTTCGTACTGACCGCCGACGATCTGGAAGGCGACCAGCGTCAGGGCGCGCGGGTCCTGTGCTCGCCCGCGCCCCGCTCGGTGCCGGATCAGCAGGCCCTCTGGCGGCATATCAACAGCGGCACCATCGGCAACGTCACCTCCGATCACGCGCCCTATAATATCGACGCGGTCGACGGGAAGTTCTGGGCCGGCGACAACGCGCCGTTCAACCAGATCGCAAACGGGGTTCCTGGCCTCGAAACCCGGATGCCGATCGTGTTCTCCGAAGGCGTGGTGAAGGGCCGGATCGACCCGCAGCAGTTCGTGGCCCTGACCTCGACCAATGCGGCCAAGCTGTTCGGGGTATATCCTCAGAAGGGCACGATCTCGATCGGGGCGGACGCGGATATCTGCATCTGGGACGCCGAGAAGAAGGTCACGATCACCCAGGAGATGCTGCATCACGATACCGACTACACCCCGTATGAAGGCATGGACGTGACCGGCTGGCCGGCTGTTACTCTGACCCGCGGCAAGGTGGTGTGGGAAGAGGGCGTCGAGAGCTGCGAGGCCGGATGGGGCAACTTCCTTGCGCGCGAGCCTTACGACTACATCAAGCCGCGTGGGGTGTTCCCGACCCCGTTCAACCCGGTTTCGGGCGAGATCGAAGCGTAAACAGAGTTCCCTCTCTATTCGGAGTATCGAAGATGTCCCGTCTTATCACCGTCGCCGCCGCCCAGATGGGTCCGATCGCCCCCGACGAAAGCCGCGTCAGCGCGGTCAACCGGATGATCGAGCTGTTGAAGCAAGCCAAGGAGCGCGGCGTGAAGCTGGTCGTGTTCCCGGAGCTGGCCCTGACCACGTTCTTCCCGCGCTATTACGAAGAAGACATCTCGAAAATGGATGGCCACTACGAGCGCGGCGAGATGCCGAGCGCGGAATGCCGGCCGCTGTTCGAGAAGGCAAAGGAATTCGGCATCGGCTTCTATCTCGGATACGCCGAGCTGACCGAGGACGGCCACCGGTTCAACACCTCGATCCTGGTCGACGATACCGGCAAGATCGTCGGCAAGTACCGCAAGGTCCATCTGCCCGGCCATTCCGAATACGACGGCAAGCGGCCCTGGCAGCATCTGGAGAAGCGCTATTTCGAGCCGGGCGATCTGGGCTTCCCGGTCTGGCGTACCATGGGCGGTGTCATGGGCATGGCGATCTGCAACGATCGTCGCTGGCCCGAGACCTATCGGGTGATGTCCCTCAAGGGCGCGGAGATCATCATGCTCGGCTACAACACGCCGGACGTGAACACCTCGGCGCCGGAGCCTAACCATCTGCGGATGTTCCACAACCATCTGGTCATGCAGTCCAGCGCCTATCAGAACTCTTGCTTCGTGATCGGCACGGCCAAGGCCGGCATCGAGGACGGCTGCATGCTGATCGGCGGCTCCTGCATCATCCAGCCCTCGGGCGAGATGATTGCGCTGGCTACCACGCTGGGCGACGAGCTGATCACCTCGACGATCGATCTGGATCTTGCCAAGATGGGAGCGGAGACCGTCTTCAACTACGCCAAGCACCGGCGGATCGAGCATTACGGCATCATCACCGAGCAGACCGGTGCCACCCCGCCGCCGCTGGATGAGGCTGCCGAATAGGCCGAACGGCGGACCGGACGCTCCGGGTCATCCTACTGGCACGCCACCCACTCTCCCATGTCGAAATGGAAGTGGTTGGCGTGGGCGGCGTCTGCGTCGGGACCGAGCACCAGCCGGAACACCTGGCAGGCGCCCCGGTGCACCTCGCGCAGGAAGGCGCGCTCGTCCCGGCCGCCATTCCAGCCGTTGAGAACGGTGACGTTGCGATCGTCGGACAGTCTGAACCCGGCGATATCGATGGCGTTTGCGGTGGCGTGTTCGCTGGGCACCTTGCCCCGGCGGCTGTTGCGCATGCGGCAGGAATAGGTGCCGTAGTGATTGATCGCCACCACGTCCCGACCGAAATGGCGCCGGGCCGCCGGGATCACCACCTCGCGCTGCCAGACATGCAGGGCGGCGGCGACCGGGCAGGTGACCTTGGCGTTGCGGGTGTAGGGGATCGGCGTTCCGGACACCTCGACCGCCTGGCTGAAGCCGCAATAGGGTCCGGCCCGTCTGTCCGGCACCTCGGAATACCGTTCCCGCACCTCCCAGAGCATCGCCCGACACAATCCGGGATCCCGGGACAGGGTGGCAAGCCTGACGCCGGTCGACCGGGTCAGCTGGTCCGACAAGCTGAACGGACCGGCGGGGGCAGCGGGCGGTTCCGGAGGGCGCGCGGCGCAGGCCGAGAGAAACATCAGAAGAGCCAGAGCCAAAACACCGCGCATCCCGTTCCCCATTTGCCTGCATCACCAGCGCACACGCACTATCCTTCTACGTGATTCGCCACCTGAACGGGGACCCTTACCAATGGCAAAGCGCCGACTGGACCAACTGCTGGTGGATCGCGGGCTTGTCGAGACCCGCTCCAAGGCCCAAGCGCTGGTGATGGCGGGCAAGGTGTTCTCCGGCGAGCGCAAGCTGGAGAAGCCGGGAACCCAACTTTCCGAGGACACCGAACTCGAGGTGCGCGGCCAGCCCCATCCTTGGGTCAGCCGGGGCGGATTGAAACTGGTGCATGCGCTGGAAGATTTCTCGATTGATCCCACCGGCTGGGTTGCGGTCGATGTGGGGGCCTCGACCGGCGGGTTCACCGATGTGCTGCTGACCCATGGGGCCGCGCGGGTCTATGCAGTGGATGTGGGGCATGGGCAGCTGGCCTGGAAACTGCGCACGGACGAGCGGGTGGTGGTGCTGGAGAAAACCAACGCCCGGCATCTGACGGCGGAGCAGATCCCCGAGCCGGCCGATATCGTGGTCTGCGACGCGAGCTTCATCTCTCTGCGAACCGTGCTGCCGGCGGCGATGGCGCTGACGCGACCCGGCGCGCGGTTGGCCGCCCTGATCAAACCGCAGTTCGAGGCGGGGCGGGACCATGTGGGCAAGGGCGGCGTGGTCAGGGATGCCGCCGTGCACGAGGCGGTCTGCTGCGACATCCGCGACTGGCTGGAAGGGCTGCCGGACTGGCGCGTCGACGGCATCACCACCTCGCCCATCACCGGACCGGAGGGGAATGTCGAGTTCCTGATCGTTGGCACCCGGGTTTGACGAATGGCTGTTACGCCGCCTCGACGTCGTGGCCGAGGGAATGGATCAGTTTCCGCAGCAACTCGGCTGCGGCCTCCGCAATCACAGTCCCCGGCGGGAAGATGGCCGATGCGCCTGCGCGTTTCAGCTCCTCATAATCCTGCGGTGGAATAACGCCGCCCGCCACGATCATTATGTCGTCGCGGCCGAGCTTGGCCAGTTCGTCGCGCAGGGCCGGGATCAGCGTCAGATGTCCGGCTGCCAGCGAGGACGCGCCGACAATGTGGACATCGTTCTCGACCGCCTGCTTGGCGGCTTCGTCCGGGGTCTGGAACAGCGGGCCGATATCCACGTCGAAGCCCAGATCTGCGAACGCGGTGGCGATCACCTTCTGGCCTCGGTCGTGGCCGTCCTGACCCATTTTTGCAATAAGGATCCGCGGGCGACGGCCCTCGAGTTCCTCGAACTCGCTGACCAGTTTCTGGGTGGCATCGACCATGTCGCTTTTCCCCACTTCGCTGGAGTAAATGCCGGACACCGTCTTGACCTCCGCCACATGACGGCCCCAGACCCGTTCCAGCGCCATCGAAATCTCCCCCACCGTGGCCTTAGCGCGGGCCGCGTCGATGGCGAGTTCCAGCAGATTGCCCTCACCGGTCTCGGCAGATTTGGTCAGCCGGTCCAGCATCCGCTCGATTTCGCGCGGGTCGCGCTCGGCCTTCAGTTCGGCGAGTTGGGCCAATTGACCCTTGCGGACGCGGGCATTGTCAATCTTCAGGATCTCGACATTGTCCGGATCGTCGACCCGGTACTTGTTCACGCCGACGATGGTCTGCCGCTTGCTGTCAATCCGCGCCTGGGTGCGGGCGGCTGCTTCCTCGATCCGCATCTTCGGAATGCCGGCTTCGATCGCCTTGGCCATGCCGCCATAGCTTTCAACTTCCTGGATATGCGCCCAGGCCCGGTCGGCCAGATCGCGGGTCAGTCGCTCCACATAGTAGGACCCGCCCCAGGGGTCGATCACCCGGCAGGTACCGGTTTCCTGCTGGATCAGCAGCTGCGTGTTGCGCGCGATCCGGGCCGAGAAATCGGTCGGCAGCGCCAGCGCCTCGTCCAGCGCGTTGGTGTGCAGGGACTGGGTATGCCCATGGGTCGCCGCCAGGGCTTCGATACAGGTGCGGGGCACGTTATTGAACACGTCCTGCGCCGCCAGCGACCAGCCGGAGGTCTGGCAATGGGTCCGCAGGCTGAGCGACTTGTCGGAGCTCGGCTCGAACTGCTTGACCAGCTTGGCCCACAGCAGCCGGGCGGCCCGCATCTTCGCGACTTCCATGAAGAAGTTCATGCCGATCGCCCAGAAGAATGAGAGGCGCGGTGCGAACCGGTCGACGCCCATGCCCGCGTCCATCCCGGCGCGGATATACTGCACCCCGTCGGCCAGCGTGTAGGCCAGCTCCAGATCCGCTGTCGCCCCGGCTTCCTGCATGTGATAGCCGGAAATCGAGATCGAGTTGAATTTCGGCATCCGTTCGGAGCTGAAGGCGAAGATGTCGGAGATGATCCGCATCGACGGGATCGGCGGGTAGATATAGGTGTTGCGGACCATGAACTCCTTCAGGATGTCGTTCTGGATGGTCCCGCTGAGCTGCTCCGGTGCGACCCCCTGTTCCTCCGCCGCCAGCACATACAGCGCCAGCACCGGCAGCACGGCACCGTTCATGGTCATCGACACGCTCATCTTATCCAGCGGGATGCCGTGGAACAGTTTGCGCATGTCGATGATGCTGTCGATCGCCACGCCGGCCATGCCGACATCGCCGGAGACCCGCGGATGGTCGCTGTCATAGCCACGGTGGGTGGCGAGATCGAACGCAACCGAAAGCCCCTTCTGTCCGGCCGCCAGATTGCGCCGATAGAAGGCATTGGACTCCTCCGCCGTCGAGAACCCGGCATATTGCCGGATGGTCCACGGCTTCTGGACATACATGGTGGAATAGGGCCCCCGCAGATAGGGCGCGATACCCGGCCAGCCGCCCAGATGGTCGAGGCCTTCGGTATCCGCTCTGGTGTAGAGCGGCTTGACCTCGATCCTCTCCGGTGTGGACCAGATCAGGCCCTCGCCCTCGGGAGCGGTCGCCTCGGCACCGGCAGGGGCTGCGAAGTCGATCTCGGCGAAATTCGGGATCCGGCTCATGACAGCACTCCCATCTCGGTCAGCATGCCGCGCAACGTGGCGAGCGTGTCGTCGCCCGCGAAGATAAACCCGTCCACCCCGGCGTCACGCAGCGCCTGTTCGCGCTCGCCCGGACGTCCGGCCAGCACCACCCTGGTGGCGCCGCCCGTTTTTAGGGCCCGGGCCACGGCTTCAGCTTGGTCGTCGTATAGATTATCACTGGAGCAGATCACCGCCAAACCGGTCACCGCGCCGAGATCGTCTGCAGCGCCGATTTCCAGATCCTCCACCCCGATCCCGCCGGCTCCCAGATAGTTCCGCGCGAAGGTGGCGCGTGCGGTGAAATCGGCCGGACGGCCGATCTCGATCAGGGTCGCGGTGGGACGGGTCGTGGCTGCGTCACAGGCATCGCGAAGCGCTTCGAACGCCTCTCCGAGCCGATGTGCGGCAAGCGGCTGGATCGAGAACCCGGCCCCTTTCGGTGTCAGATCTGCGACCGAGGCGCCGTCGAACGCGGCGACCACGCGGGTTTGGAAATCTGCGTCTGGGAGGATGCTGACTCGGGCCCCAATCCCTGTGCGCGCCGTTTCGGCCAGTGCTGCCAGATCCGGCTGAACCACATCCGCCGGAACCTCATCGACTTTCGGAAACGTATTGATGCCGGTCAGCTCGATCCGCCGCTTGGCGATCTGACGTTCCTTCGTCGACCAGGCTGCTGCACAATCCTCGACGACCTTTCCGGATATCAGGGCCTGCGCCAAGCCGCCTGCATGCTCAATCTCCTGGAATTTCTCCCAGGCAATCTGGGCCAGATCCTGGGTCAGCCTTTCGACATACCAGCTGCCGCCTGCCGGATCGATCACCCGGGCCAGGTGGCTCTCCTCCAGCAGCAGGAGCTGTGTGTTGCGGGCCGCCCGCCTGGCGAAGCCGTCCGGCAGTCCGAGGGCGTCGGTATAGGGCGGGACCGTGATGCTGTCGGCGCCGCCGGTGGCTGCAGCAAAGGTTGCCACTGTCACCCGCAACATGTTCACCCAGGCATCCCGTTGAGAGAGGTTCCGGGCGGCCGTGGTGGTGTGCAGGCGCATGCTGCGTGCCTCTTCGGCCACGCCGGAGGCCTCCAAGATCCGCGCCCACAGCATGCGGGCCGCCCGCAGTTTCGCGATGCCCAGGAACACGTCCACGCCGGTCGGCAGGGTGAACTGAATCTGCCGCGCCGCGTCCGTCGGAGCGAGACCTTCCGTCTCCATCGCGCGCAGATAGGCGACACCGGTCGCCATCGCATAGGCCAGATCCATCGCCTCGTCGGCACCCGCGTCGTGATAGGGTGTGCTGTCCACCGAAAGGCTGGTCGCGTTCGGGTAGGTGGCGTGGGTGTGGGCGGCAAGCCGGGCGGCGCGCGCGACCGCCGCGTCGACGGGTTCATGGAGTTTACCTTCGGCGGCCAGCGCGCCCAGCGGGTCTGCGCCGAAATGGCCGTGCGCGTCGGACTCTGAGATCCCGCGCCGGCGCCAGAGGGCCGCAAGCAAGGCGGAGGCCTGCTCGAACGCGGCACCGGGACGGAGGGTGACGACGGCGGCATCCAGGAACACGCCGTTCAACGCGGTGTCCAACTGGTCGACCGTGTGGGCGAGCACGCCGTCGGCATACTCGGCGCTCGGCATGTCGGCGAGGCGCACGCTGCGGTCCAGCGCCAGCTCGATCGAGGTCACGCCCCGCTCAAGGTCGGTCAGGATGGCGGTGTTGGTCGCTTCGGGGTCGGGATGACCGTGGCGCTGCCGGACATCCCAGCCGAACCGTACCCGGTCGGCGGCGTCGGCATGCCGGGTGATGGCATCGGTATCGAACGCGCCGTCGTCCGCACCGTAGATCGGCTGAATGCGCAGACCTTCGGCGAGCGGTGTGGTCAATGCCTTCTCGAAATCCGCACCTTTCAGGGCGCTTTCGACAAGGGCGCGCCAGGCCGCGCGGTCCGCCTCGGGAAAGTCCGCCCCGAGCGAGGGTGAATCGGTCGTGTGGTCGACGGTCATCGTGTCATCCCCGGTTTGTCGCTGCCCAATGAGATACGCGCTCGCGAAATTGCTGGCAACCGCGTCCGGCGTCCGGCGCCGGCGCGACGGGGGTCGGGGGCGAACGGTTGCGTCCTCGGACGGCTTGGCTATGGTGTCCGCCGAGCGGGGCTGGGAAGTTGATAGCTTGTCCGCAACCACAATCGAGGAGGACGTCCATGCGCAGGCTGGCGTTCGTCGCATTCATACTGGGAGCACTCATGAGCACCACCACCGGAGGGGCCGCCGCGGCGGACCCGGAAAACACCCTGTACCTGGAGCTTGAATCCGGACGCGTGGTGATCGAACTGCGGCCCGACTTGGCGCCGCAGCATGTCGCCCGCATCAAGGAGCTGTCCCGAGAAGGTTTCTATGACGGGGTTGTCTTCCACCGGGTGATCGAAGGCTTCATGGCGCAGACCGGCGATCCGACCGGCACTGGCCGGGGCGGCTCACAGAAGCCGGATCTGCCGGCCGAGTTCTCCGACGCCAACTACGGCCGGGGCACGCTTGGCATGGCGCGGTCGCAAAGCCCGAATTCCGCCAACAGCCAGTTCTTCATCTGCTTCAACGATTGCTCGTTCCTGAATGGTCAGTACACCGTCTTCGGAACCGTGACCGAGGGCATGGAGCTGGTCGACGGCATCAAGCGGGGCGAGCCGCCGCAGGATCCGGATCACATCGTCAAGATGCAGGTCGCGGCGGACGCCAAGTAACGGCGTCTCCGATCACAAAAACGGAAAGGACGGCATCATGACATCGCTCATCGCCGGAGGCTGCGGGTTTATCGGCTTGGCGACCGCCGAGCATCTTCTGGCCGCCGGTGAGGATGTCGTCCTTTTCGACCTGAACGAGTTGCATCCGGTCGCCAAGCGCCGCTTCGACGGGTTGCCGGGCGGCTACACCGTGATTCGCGGGGACATCAGGGAGGCCGGTCCGATCACCCAGGCGATCGGCGATCACCAGATCAGGCACGTCTACTACGGGGCGGCCGTCACCTCGGGCGACGACCGGGAGCGGGAGTTCCCGGAGCTGACCATTCAGGTCAATCTGGTCGGCCTTGCCCATACCCTCAAAGCCGCGGCCAAGGCCGGGGTCGAGCGGTTGATCAACATCTCCTCCGGCGCCGCCTACGGGCACGGCGCCTTCGGGAAGACCGGCTGGAACGGCCCGCTGGACGAGTACGGCACCCGTGAGGAGCCGATCAAGATTTACGGCATGACCAAATGGGGCTCGGAGCGGCTGACCCGGCGCTATGCCGACCTCAGCGAGATGAGTGCTGTCTCGGTGCGGCTCTCCACCATATGGGGGCCGTGGGAGATCGACAGCGGGATGCGGGACACCCTGTCGGCGCCGATGCAGACCGCGAAGCTGGCGCGCGCCGGAAAGGCTGCCATCCTGCCGCGCAAGGACCACCTGGACTGGACCTACTCGAGGCACGTCGCTGGTGCGCTTAAGGCGCTGATGACGGCACCGGCCGGGGACCTGAAGAGCGATCTTTTCAACATCACCTCCGCCAGGCAGATCGCCACCTTGGATCTCTGCCCCAAGCTGGCAGCGGCCTATCCGGAATTTTCATACAAACTGGCCGGTCTCGGGGACAGCCCGACGGTGAATCTCTGGGGCGATGCCGACCGATTTCCGATGAAACCGGATCGTTTGGCGGACGAGGCCGGACACCGTTTGCCGGATGACCTGGACGCCACCATGGATGATTTCGTCGGGTGGCTCTCGACCTATGGCGATTTCTGGGCGGATACCTGATGTGGATCCAGAACAGGCGCGGCTCGGACGGCTGACCGGCTACGGATTGGCGCTGGCGGCCTCGCTCGGTCTCGGTCTGGCGGTGGCGGTCGCCCGGTTCGCGTTCGAGGGCGGTACCGACGGTCAGTCGGTCTCGATGGTCCGGGCCTGGTTCGTGGTCGCACTGGTGGGGGCCTGGTGTCTGGCAACCGGACGGTCCCTGCGGGTGCCCGGCCGGGTCTGGTGGAACTGCGTCGGGCTCGGCGTGTTGCTGGCCTATATGTTCTTCGGAAATATCGGCGCGGTGCAGTTCATCCCGGTGGGCGTGGCCGCACTCCTGTTCTTCGTCTACCCGCCGCTGGTCGCGGCGTTCACGGCGCTGCTGGATCGCCGGTTTCCCAGCCCGGTAAAGCTTCTCGCCTTTGCGATCGCCTTTGCCGGTCTGGCGGTCATGCTGGGGGTCGGAATCCAGGGCCTGAACCCGATCGGCGTGGCCATCGGCCTGGGCGCCGGCGTCGCCTGCGCGGTCAACGTCACCTGGAGCGGCCGGGTCATGGGTGGGACCGATTCCCTCGTGGTGATGTTTCACATGGCGCTGGTGGCCGCCGTCGTGCTCAGCGGGCTGGTGCTGGCGACCGGCGGGCTGACCGCACCGGTGACCTCTCTGGGGTGGATCGGGGCGGCGGGCGTGGTGATCCTGCAGGGCTGCTCGATCCCGCTGTATTTTGCCTCGATCCCGTTCATCGGGGTCGAGCGGAGCGCGCTGATCAACAACCTGCAGCCGGTCGCTTCGATCCTGTTCGCCTGGGCGGTCTTCGCCGAGGCGCTGACCCCTGCCCAGGGGATCGGCGGTGCCATGGTCCTTGGCGGCATCGTGATCCTGCAGGTGTTCGGCAAGCGCTCCTGACCGTTCTCAGTCGTCCTCGGCCATCGGATTCCAGCCGTCGCGGTCCTCGATTTCTACCAGCCACAGATCCGGGTCGATCCGGCGCTCCCGCGCGATGTGCTCATCGGCGGCCATCTCGTCGATGACGCCATCCTTCAGCACCGAGGACCATACCACCTTGTCGTCCTCGGGCCGGCGCGACGGGGCCAGCAGGGTGCAGTCGTTCCGGCCGCGCACGATCTTGATGAAGATCGCACCCGCGTCGTCGTCGCCGCTGTGCATGACGGTCGCGAACACGCCGCGACTCGCAGCGCGTCGCACGATCGACTGCACGACGACCTTGGCTTTCAGCCTGGGTTCCGACACCTGGGACTCCTCCAAAGATCCGGACTATGACGCAGAGCCCGCCGAGATACCAATTGTCCGATTGGTAACCGCGGATGCCGGTGATAGCCTGCGGCAATGTCAGTGATCCGTGATCTGGTTTTCCTGATTTTCGTCCTGGGGGGCGCCGTCTGCGGCAGCCAGGTGCCGGTGTTCGTCGATGCCTACGGGCAGCGTCTCGGCGGCGCGCTGGACGAACTGCGCGACGGGATCGCCGGGTTCGAGGATGCGGCCCGCAAGGCGAACATCACGTTCGACGAGTACCGGGTCCGGTTGCGCGAGAACACCGACGAGGCGGTGCAGGGCACCGGCGCCGAGATCGACCGCCAGGTCGACCGCGCCGCAGCCTTGTCCGCCCAAAACCGCGCGCTGACCGAGGCGAGTGTCTGGACCCGGCCCTTCGTGGTGCTGACCGAGGGGGACAACCGGATCCTCTCGCGGACCTGGGAGAACTGGACTCCGACCCTGACCCTGGACCCGCGCTGGGGGCTGATCGGGCTGTTTCTGGCGTGGCTGATCCACGGCAGCATTTCCGCGCTGGTCGCGGGCCCGAAAGCGCCGCGGCGCCGCAAGGGCGGCCTGCAGACCTAGGTCCACAGATGCAACGCCCTTCGACCGGCTCAGGGCGATAAATCTTTGGTTTTTTTGTGTTCCTCGTGGTTTGCCTGTCGAACCACATGGCCCCCCCCCCCCCCCCCGACGATGTC
>JANSYC010000177.1 GCA_024742605.1 Alphaproteobacteria bacterium
AAAGAACCGCCGCGGCCTGTCTCGATCTGTTGCAGAACAACACGTGACAGACCGGCTTGGGCGGCCAGGACTTCCGGTCGCACGCCCCGAGCCCGGCGCCAGGCCGCAAGGCGCTCGCCCAGCACCTGCAAGGCCGGACCCTGTTTCGACGAGGTCGGCGCCATCAGGCGGGAACCTTCGGATCGGCCCGGCGTCCGCCACTGACGGGCGCGCTGACACCGGTGGTGGAGGGCAGGCTGGTCGGCAGGCCCTGCTCCACCCGGGCGGCCAGCCAGGCAAAGGCCTCCGCCTCGATGAGATCGCCGCGCCAACCCACGGTTTCCACCGGTTCGACGGGCTTGCCCATGGCGGTCTGAAGCATGGCCATGAGGGTGGGATTGTGGCGGCCTCCACCGGTCACCAGAACCCGTTCAGGATGGCCCAGTTTCCAGATGGCATCGGAGACCGTCTCGGCGGTGAAAGCGGTCAGGGTCGCCGCGCCGTCTTCCGGGCTGAGCCCCTTGACCGGATCGAGGCTGAAATCCCAGCGATCCAGGGATTTGGGCGGGTCCAAGCGGAAGAAGGGATGGTCGGTAAGTTGTCGCAGATGATCCGGCGACACCGTGCCCGCCGCAGCCAGCTTGCCGCCTTCATCATAGGATTGGCCGGTATGGATTTCGCACCAGGCGTCGATCAATCCATTGGCCGGACCGGTATCAAAAGCGATCGGGTCGGCATCACCGGACAACCAGGTCACATTCGCAACCCCACCCAGGTTCAACACGGCCAGGGGACCGATCAGGCTTTCGCGGGCGGCGAGTGCGGCATGATAGAGCGTCGCTAGCGGAGCGCCCTGCCCGCCCTTGGACACATCCTCGCTGCGGAAGTCAGAGATCACCGGAATCCCGGTCGCATCGGCCAGGGCCTGGCCATCCCCGATCTGGCAGGTCCGGCCCTCCCGGACCGATGTCGGGGCGCGGTGGAGGACCGTCTGGCCATGAAAGCCGACCAGGTCGATCTGATCCGGCGACAGGCCGGTCGCGTCGAGCAATTTGGTGACGAGTTCGGCATGACGGGCGGTCAGCACGGCTTCGGCGGCGGAAAAGTCCGGCGCCTCACCGGAAAACCCCCAGTCCAGGGCCGCTTCGACCGCAGCTTGCAGCACGGCGCGGTCTTGCGCCGTATAGGCGACCGTCTCGCCCGGCCCGAAACGGATTTCCGCCATCCCGTCGGTCTCGATCAGGACGGCATCGATCCCGTCCAGGGACGTGCCGCTCATCAGCCCGATTACGCGTTTCATGCGAAGACCCTCTTTTCACTGCGCGACGCTCGACCTAGAAGCGACCTATCAGGAGAGCATTCATGAGCGAATACAAGTCCCGGCTGGTGCGCGATCTGGTGGATCGTGGCTACCTCAATCAGGCTACCGATATCGACGGCCTCGACAAGGCAGCGACCGAAGGCGTGGTTACCGCCTATATCGGATTCGATGCCACGGCTTCGAGCCTGCATGTCGGTTCGCTCGTGCAGATCATGATGCTGCGCCGGATCCAGCAGGCCGGTCACAAGCCGATCATCCTGATGGGCGGCGGCACGACCAAGATCGGCGACCCGTCCGGCAAGGACAAGACACGCTCCATGCTGGATGATGCGGCCATCGAGGCCAACATCCAGGGCATTCTGAAACCCTTCCGCCCGCTGGTCTCCATCGGCGAAGGCGAGACGGATGCCGTCGTCGTCAATAATGACGAATGGCTGTCCGAGTTCGGCTATCTGGAATTCCTGCGCAAATTCGGCCCGCACTTCACCATCAACCGGATGATGACCTTCGACTCGGTGAAGCTGCGCCTGGAACGCGAACAGCCACTGACCTTCCTGGAATTCAACTACATGCTCTTGCAGGCGGTGGATTTCCTGGAGCTGAACCGGCGTTATGGCTGCACGCTGCAGCTGGGCGGCGGCGACCAGTGGGGCAATATCGTCAATGGGGTCGAACTGTGCCGCCGTGTCGACCAGGCCGAGGTCTTCGGCTTCACCACACCGCTGATCACGACGGCGTCCGGCGCCAAGATGGGCAAGAC